>NZ_JBICCO010000097.1:0-25068 GCF_043119405.1 Achromobacter sp. 413638 | reverse complement strand
TTTTTATTTTGTGGTGTATTTTTGGGGGGGGGGCCGGCCCCCCCCCCCCCCCCCCCCCCCTCAGGCCGCCGCCCGCAAGCGGTAGCGGCGCACCACTTCCGCCAGCCGGGCGATGCCCGGATCGATCTGCTCCAGCCGGATCGAGGTGAAGCCCACCCGCAGGAAGTTGCGCGGCGCGCTGGCGCCGTCCATGAAGAACACATTGCCCGGCTCGATCACCACGCCGTCGGCCAGCGCGGCCTCGGCCAGCTCGGCGGCGTCCAGCCAGGGCGGACCCTCCAGCCAGCAGAACGAGGACCCGGTGATGGGCGCGGCGCGGAAGTCCGGCAGGTGGCGCGCCAGCGCGTGCGCCAGCTCGGCGCCGCGCTTCTGGTACTCCTGCGACTGGCGCCGCAGCAGCGAATGGTGGTGGCCCAGCGAGATGAACAGCGAGAAGGCGCGCTGGATGTAGGCGGATGGATGGCGCAGCATCAGCCGGCGCAGCGCGCGCAGCTCGACCGCCAGCTCGGGCGGGGCGACGATGTAGCCGATGCGCAGGCCCGGCGCGAAGGACTTGGCCAGGCTGCCCACGTAGATGACGCGGCCTTCGCGGTCCAGGCTCTTGAGCGCCGGCACCGGCTCGGCGCCCCAGCGGCTCTCGCTCTCGAAATCGTCCTCGATGATCATGCTGTCGGCCTGGCTGGCCAGGGCCAGCAGGCTGTCGCGGCGTTCAGGCGATAGCGTGACGGACGTGGGGCACTGATGGCCGGGCGTGACGAACAGGTAGTCGCAGCCCAGCAGCTGGGTACCGGTGATCAGGCCTTGTGCATCGACCGGCAGCGGCAGCAGGTGACGGGTGTGGCTGGCGAAGATGTTGCGCGCGTCGGGATAGCCGGGGTCTTCCATGCCGACCACGGTGTCGTCGTTGACCAGCAGGTCGGCCAGCAGGTAGAGCGCGTGCTGCGCGCCCACGGTGATGACGATCTCGGACGCATCCGCCCAGACGCCCCGGCGCGGCAGCACCTGGGTGCGGATCTGCTCGATCAGCGCGGGGTCGTCGTGGGTGATGAGGTCCGGCGCCCAGCTGCGGATGTCCAGCACCGACAGCGCCTTGATACAGCACTCGCGCCATTCGGCGGTGGGGAAAAGATCCTGGTCGAACTGGCCGTAGACGAAGGGGTAGGGCTGCTTCTGCCAGTCGCGCGGCTTGACGATATTGCGTTGCAACGAGGGGCGGAAACGCAGCCGCTCGTCCCAGCGCGCGGGGCGCCGCGAGTCATCGGCCGCCGTTGTTGCGGCGGGCGCGCCATGGCCCGGCGCGGGGTTCTGCAGGTGCCCCTGCATGACCGTGTCGCTGACGAAATGGCCGCTGCGCTCGCGCGACACCAGATAGCCCTCGCTGACCAGCTGCTGGTACGCGAACACCACCGTGTTGCGCGCGATGCGCAGGTGATCGGCCAGGTGGCGGCTGGACGGCACCGGCGCGCCGGGCGGCAGGTGGCCGCTGAGGATGGCCGAGACCAGCATCTGGCGCACGCGGCCCTGCAGGCTGAGATTGGGGGCGCTTTCGCGTTCGAACAGACGTTCCCACAACACAGGCTTGAGCATCGCGGCCTGGCTGGACATGGCGGCTCCTTCTGAGGGCGGCGGGCGCGGCCGCCAGCGGCGGGGCGTCCGGTGCCGGCGCGCCGTGACGGGCGGCCGGTTCCGTTCTCCAGCATAGAGGAGCGGGCGGCGGCAAGGAATGGGGGATTGCCCTGCCGGTCGCGGTATCGCGGGTTCAGACGCAACGCCGGACGCAACTGCGTATGCAGCGTCAGATCCGGCCCTTCCAGGGTATCGCCAGCCGTTCCAGGTAGCGCACCAGCAGGTCGAAGGCAAAGGCGAAGGCGCCGATCACGATGATGCCCATGATGACGGTGTCGCTGGCCAGGAACTGCGCGGCGTTCAGCACCATGAAGCCCAGTCCCCGGTCGGCCGCCACCATCTCGGCCGCCACCAGCGTGGTCCAGCCCACGCCGATGCCGATGCGCATGCCGGTGAAGATCTCGGGCAAGGCGGCCTTCAGGATCACGTGCCGCACGATCTGCGCGCGCGAGCCGCCCATGGCGTAGGCGGCGTGGATCTGCTCGATCGACACAGAGCGCACGCCGGCGCGCGCGGCGATGGCCATGGGCGCGAAGATGGCCAGGTAGATCAGGAAGATCTTCGGGAACTCGCCGATGCCGAACCAGATGATGACCAGCGGCAGGTAGGCCAGCGGCGGCAAGGGGCGGTAGAACTCGATCGGCGGATCCAGCACGCCGCGCGCCCAGCGGTTCACGCCCATCAGGATGCCGGCCGGGATGGCGGTCAGGCAGGCCAGGAAGAACGCGCCGAACACGCGCGACAGGCTGGCCAGCGCGTGCTCGGCCAGCGTCGAGTTGGCCACGCCGTCGGTCATTGCGGACACGAACTTGCCGTACACCGCCAGCGGCGAGGGCAGGAACAGCGGCTTGACCCAGCCGGCCTCGGTCACCAGGAACCACAGGCCCAGCAGCGCGACGCTGGTCAGCAGGCTGATGTGGCCGCTGTAGCCCGCGCCCGGCGCGCCGTAGACCTTGCCGGGCGAGGGCGGCCGGCGGCGCGGCCGCGTCGTGTCAGGCATGGACGGCGTGCTCATCGGCGCCGGCGCGCTCGTCGCCGTAGATGATGCCGAGGACTTGTTCGCGCATGGCGATGAAGTCCGGACTGGATTTGATGCCACGTCCATCGCGGGTCTCCAGGAAGCGCCGGTTGAAGTCCGGCGTGAAGGTGTGGGTGATGCGTCCGGGACGCGGCGACATGACGATCAGCCGCGAACTCAGGAACAGCGCCTCTTCCACGCTGTGCGTGATGAAGAAGAACATCTTTCCGGTCTCGCGCCAGATGTCCAGCAGCAATTCCTGGATGGTCTCGCGGGTGAGCGCGTCCAGCGCCGCCATGGGCTCGTCCATCAGCAGCATGGCGGGATCGCAGGTCAGCGCGCGGGCGATGCCCACGCGCTGCTGCATGCCGCCGGAGAGCTGGTAGATCATGTGGCGGTGAAAGTCCTGCAGCCCGACCAGCTCCAGGTTGCGGCGGGCGCGGGCGCGCCGGGTCTGCTTGTCCACGCCCTGCAGCATCAGGCCGAACTCGGTGTTTTCCAGCACGTTCAGCCAGGGCAGCAGCGCGTGCTTCTGGAACACCACGCCGCGATCGGCGCCGGGGCCTTCGATGGGCCGGCCGGCCAACGTGATGCGGCCTTCCGTGGGCGATAGAAAGCCCGCCAGCAGGCTGAGCAGCGTGGTCTTGCCGCAGCCGGATGCTCCCAGCGCCACCACGAACTCGCCGGGCTGGATGGTCAGGTTGACGTTCTGCAGCGCGACCACCGGGCCGCTGTCGTGCAGGCCGGGATAGGTGACGCTGACTCGATCGGCGCACAGCACGCGCGCCTCGGGTGACTGCATGGGCATGCCTGTTCCCCTTGCTTGATGACGGCGGGATCCGGACAGGGCCGGATCCCGGCCAGGCCGCCTGCCTATTTTGCCGCCGTCTTGGCGTACTGGTCCGTCACGTAGGGGCTGTAGTCCCCCAGCGCCTTGTCGATCTGCTTCTGTTCCTTCAGGAACTGCGCGCTGGCATTGAAGGCGCGCGTCGCGCCGGCTTCCTTGCCGCCGCCCAGCCAGGCGCCCGAGGCCTGTTCGGCGGCGGTCGGGAACACCAGCAGGCCCAGCGCCTCGGCCACGTCCTCGGGCTTGCCGCCGATCAGCTTGACGATGTGCCTGACCTGCGGCGAGTCGGCCGTCCAGGCCGCCGGGTTGGCGCGGTAGGCGGCATAGGACTTGGCCATCACGCCGGTGAAGGCGGCCATGAACTTGGGGTTTTTCTCGGCCCAGGCGCGGTCGGCCACCAGGCCGTCGAAGGTGGGCACGCTGGCTTTGCCGATCTGCTCGGAGTCGGCGATGATCTTGCCGCTCTTGGCGATCTCGGTCAACGCCGGCGGCCAGACATAGGCCGCGTCGATGTCGCCGCGCGCCCAGGCCGCGACGATCTGCGGCGGCTGCATGTTCAGGATGCGCACGTCGCGCGGCGGAATCTTCCATACCTGTTCCAGCCCGACCAGCAGGTGGAAGTGCGAGGTCGACACGAACGGCGTGGCGACGCGCTTGCCCTTCAGGTCGGCGGTGCTTGCGATGCCCGAGCCGTTGCGCGCCACCAGCGCCTCGGACTTGCCGATGTTGTCCAGCACCCAGAACAGCTGCAGGTCCACGCCGCGCGTGGCGGCGGCGGTGATGCCGGTCGAGCCCAGCACGCCCACCGGCACCTTGCCCGAGGCCAGCGCGGTGGAAATGTCGCCGCCGGACGTGAACTGGCGCCAGTCGACCTGGTAGCCGGCATCTTTCAGGGCGGCATCCATGCTGCCGTCGGCGATGGCGGTCAGGAAGGGGCCGACGATCAGCTGGTAGCCGACCACCAGCTTGGTCTGGGCCTGGGCGGACGCCGCCAGCAACAGCGCGGCCAGGCCGGCGGGCAGGCAGCGGCGGATGATGCGCAAACTCGCGTTCATGGTGATCTCCGTGGGTGAGACCGCGTCCCGGCGCGTCCGGCTGCTCCGCGTCGCTGCGGTGTGATGCCAGTTTGCCCGGTTGGGGATGGAACGCTAGGGCCAGATGGGGGGATCAATAGGTGCCACGGTGAGGCGCGGCTACGCCTGGATGGAACCGACGACGGCGTGAAAGTCACAAAACAGACCACGAGACATCCTTGGCAAGGACTGATTCCATGAATGCAACGCTCAGGAGCCTGTTGGCGGGCTTTTGTGATTACGTGCAGGCCGCGGATCGCGACCAGATCATCTCGACCGGCAACCTGCTGTTCGACGGCGTCGCCTTTACTGTGAAATCCAGGGAGCAGGGGCAGCGGCGGGAAATGCTGATCTATTGCGATTTCGGCGAGGCGGCGCCGGAAGAAGGCGACGAGACGTGCCGGCGGCTGCTCGAGGCCAATCTGCTCATGTACAACGGCTCGTCGGCCTGCGTGTTTTCCTTGACGCCCGACACGGGGCGAGTCGTGCTGCTCAGCCATCTGGACATGAAAGGGCTGTCCGCCGGACGGCTGGCGGCCAATCTGGGGATGCTGGCCGCCTGCGCGCTGGCCTGGCGCGATGGCAGTCTCGATTTCAACAATCCCTGGCGCATGGGATTGCCCGAAGCGGCGGTCCTGCGCGACAGGGCCTGAGAGCCGGACGGGAGCGAATCATGATGGATGGAATCAACGCGGGTGGCCAGACCTCCGCCCCTAAAGCGGCGTGGTACGAGACGATCAAGCCTGCCGTCGCTTCGACGCTGACGCTTGCTGTCACAGGTGCGATCTATGGCGCGGTATCGGGCGCGGTGCAGGACGCGACGAGCGCGCTGTTGAAAGCCTCGCCGCCCTCGAAGTCCGGCGCCGATCTGAACGCCGGCGCCCTGCCGCTCGCGGCCTTGGTGGTGTCCGGCCTGGCGGGCGGAGTGTGCGGGTGGAACGCGGGCAAGATGGCCTACGACCGAATCAATGAGAAGGACTGGCTTGGCGATTGGGGGCAGGCGGGCAAGGGGATGCGCGTCCTGGTCGCGGCCGGGGTGGGAGGCGGTACGGCAGCGGCCGCATTCATGGGGACCGCGATTGCCTGGCTGTACGCCGTGGGGGGAGGCTCGGCCGACTATTCGGAAAACGATGAGGCGCGGGACCGCGCTGCCGGCATGGTCGGGGCGGTAACGGGGACCGTTGTGCAGATTGGCTTGACGCAGCTCGCCAAGTTCCTGTATCTGGACGGCATGGCCAAGGCTCCAGAACGGGAAACTTCCGCGCTGACCGGCAAGGCATTCGCGAAAAGTGTGGGACTGGACGCGGGCGGACAAGCCCTGAAATCCATGCTTCGGGCCGGCGTGTTGCTGGGAATCAAGGATGCGCGACTCGCTTTCGGGGCGGTGCTGGAACCCACTTTCCGGCATGCGATGGGCGGCGCCACGGCGGGTCTGGCAGATGCCCTGTGGACGCTGGTCAGCTACAGATGCGATCCGAAATTCAGGGCTGAGCCAGGGGCGCGGGTTGAGGCGCGGTCGGCGGAAAAGGCCCTGGTGGAGTATTTTGCGGCATTCAAGGATGGCGCGCTGATGGACCTGATGCAGACGCCGGTGGCGATTGTCCTGGTCAGCAAGTTTGGCTATACCCAGGGCATCCTGGTGTTTACCGCCATTTCGTCCGCGCTGGCGGGCGCGAGCAAAGTAGCCGAGCCGTGGCACGGAAGCGGCGCCGCGGAACAGCTCGCGGTTCACGCACCGGGCCGAGGCGACGAAGAAACGGGGCTGGAAATGGAAACGGTGCCTGACTCCGGAAACCCATCGATGAACGTGACGGAGCCGCCAGACAGTACGCCAGTCGTGCCGACAGTGCGAAGCCGATCGGCTCAAAATTCACCCAATCCACCGGTGCCCGTCACTGTCGCGCAGGGGTCGCAATCTCCAGTCGACAAAAAGAAGAATTGAGCATCCGGCACCCCGTGGCGGCGCCGGGACCAGGCATCAGCCGGTAGAATTCCCGCGTCCTCCCGATGCGCTGGCCGCCCTCGAACCATGGCGGCGTGCGCGGCGGGAGCCAGCAGACGCGTGGCCTGGCCCAGGTTCGCAATACCGGAAGGTGATCAACGATGGAAGCGCAGCGCCATATCGAGTCCGCGCAGGAAGAAGCCCTGTCCCTGGATCTGAGGCGCACGCTCGTGCTGGGCCGCTACCTGCAAGCATGGTCGATGCCGGAGTACCGGATCGTGATGACGGGGCGACAGGGCCGGGCGCGCATTGAAATCTACTTTTTCCCGCCGGCCGCCAGCGGCCAGCCCGCCCGCTTCGCGACCGTGGGGTTATCCCGCCTTCGCCACGGGAGCGGAGCGGTTCACGCCGAATGGATGATGGCGCTGGAAGAAGGCCTGGGCGGGGAAAGCGTGGACCGGGTGTGCGCATATCTGTGCGACCTGATCGCCCACAGCATCGAGAACACGGACGGCGCCGAACCGCCGCGCGTGATGGGGGCCAGTCCGCTCGCGCCGGAGAAATGGACCGCGAAGGCCATCCTCATCGATGAGTTGCGCGGTGAAAGCGAGGCGCTGGAGCGCATCGCGGTCGGGAGCGAGACGGTCGAGTTGCAATGGGTGGTGCCCATCAGCCAGAAGGAGGCCGCGCTCATCCTGGATCAGGGGATCGATGCGTTCGACGCGCATGTCGAGGGCATGGCGCATTCCATCATCGATCCCGCGCGGCCGGAATAGGCCGCTCAACCGTCCTCGGGCAGATACCCGCTGTACCCCATCAGCGCCGACAGCCGCTTGGCCACGTTGCCGACGATCTGTCCGACCTGGGCGATGTCGGGGCTGACCTTCTGGTCGATGCGCTCGATGTGCGGCACGTTGATGGCCGCGATCACATGGTCGGCCGCGCCCATCACGGGGTACGCCACGTTGGTGATGCCGCGGATCTGGCGGCTGGGCATGGAGGCGCAGCCGCGCTGGCGCACCTCGGCCAGGATGGCGAACAGTTCGCCGGGGTCGGATTCCAGCTCGCCCTCGACCTTGATGTGGGCGGCCAGCATGCGGGTGCGCTCGACCTCGTCGCGGAAGGCCAGCAGCACGTGGCCCGAGGACGTGTCGGTCAGGCCCATGCTCACGCCCACCTTCAGGCCGAAGGACCAGCGCTCGGGGCTTTCGACCTGGGCGATGACGACCACGCGGCCGCCCTGGTACACCGCCAGGTGGCAGGACTGGCGCGCACGGCTGGCCAGCTCGCGCAGCAGCGGCAGCGCCACGCTGACCAGCGATTTCAGCGGCTGCTGGCGGTGCGCCAGCTCGAACATCTTGAGCGTGAGGGTGTAGCGGTCGTTCTCGTCGACCTGCACGTAGCCCCGGCGCTGCAGCGTCACGGCCATGCGGAAGATCTCGCTGACGCTGCGGTCGATCCGATGCGCCAGCTCGGCCAGCGTGTAGCCGGCCGAGCTGGCGGCCAGCGCTTCCAGGATGTCCAGCCCTTTTTCCAGCGCGGGCGCCGCGTAGCGCTGTCCGCCGTCGGCCTCGGCGGGCGCGGCGACGGACGAGGAATCGGGCAGGGCGGGCGCGGTCTGTTTCTTGGCGGGCATGGCGTGCTGGGGGTTCTGGGCGCGAGGCGAGTATAGGCGATCGCCTCGCGGCGATCCGGCCGCTCAGCGCGACCAGGCGCGGGTTTTCTGCGACTGCACGCCCAGGCCCTCGATGCCCAGGCGCATGACATCGCCGGCCTTCAGGTAAAGCGGCGGCTTCTGACCCAGGCCCACGCCGGGCGGCGTGCCGGTGCTGATGACGTCGCCGGGCAGCAGCGACATGAACTGGCTGATGTAGCTGACCAGTTGCTTCACGCCGAACACCATGGTGCGGGTGCTGCCGTCCTGGAAGCGCTTGCCGTTGACCTCCAGCCACATGCCCAGGTTCTGCGGGTCGGCGATCTCGTCGCGCGTCACCAGCCAGGGGCCGATGGGCGCGAAGCTGTCGCAGCCCTTGCCCTTGTCCCACTGGCCGCCGCGCTCGATCTGGTATTCGCGCTCGGACACGTCGTTCACCACCACGTAGCCGGCCACGTATTCCAGCGCCTCGCTTTCCTCGACGTAGGACGCCTTCTTGCCGATCACGACGCCCAGCTCGACTTCCCAGTCGGTCTTGACCGAGCCGCGCGGAATGATGACGTCGTCGTCGGGGCCTGTGATGGACGAGCTGGGCTTGAGGAACAGCACCGGCTCGGCCGGCACCGGCAGGCCGGACTCGGCGGCGTGGTCGGCGTAGTTCAGGCCCACGCAGACGATCTTGCCGACGCCGGCCACCGGGCAGCCGTGGCGCGGCTGGCCGTCCACGCGTGGCAGCGTGGACGCATCCAGCGCGGCGATGCGGGCCAGCGATTCAGGCGCCAGCGCGGCGCCGCCGATGTCGGCGACCACGCCGGACAGGTCGCGCAGCGCGCCCTGGGCGTCGATGAGGCCGGGTTTTTCCTGGCCGGGCTGGCCGTAGCGGACGAGTTTCATGCGGGCTCCTGAATAGGGAAGGGAGGATGGGGGATCACGGAAGGATAGGGTAGAAAAATGGTGCGGGAAGTCTGGTGCGGGAACGCGGCGGCGTCAGTTGGACCAGCCGCCGTCGATGACCTGGATGGTGCCGGTGGTGAAGGCGGATTCGTCGCTGGCCAGGTAGACCGCCAGCGCCGCGACTTCCTCGGCGCGGCCGACGCGGCCGATGGGCTGGCGGGCCACGAAGGCGGCGCGCACGGTCGCGTCGTCGGTGCCGGCCTGGCGCGCCTGCGTGGCGATGCGGTCGCGCAGCGAGGGCGATTCGATGGTGCCCGGGCAGATGGCGTTGCAGCGGATGCCGCGCGCCACGAAGTCGGCGGCCACCGCCTTGGTCAGGCCGATCACGGCGGCCTTGGACGCGCCGTAGGCGTAGCGGTTGGGCACGCCCTTGACGCTGGAAGCGGCCGAGGACATGTTGATGATGGAGCCGCCGCCGCGTTCGAGCATGGCCGGCAGGAAAGCGCGGATCGTGCGGTGCATGGACTTGGCGTTCAGGTCCATGGCGAAGTCCCAATCGGATTCCGGGCATTCGAGGATGTTGCCGGCGTGGACGTGGCCGGCGCAGTTGAACAGCGCGTCCAGCGCGCCAATCTCCTGGGCGCAGGCTTGCACCGCCTGCGTGTCCAGCACATTCAGCACGCGCGTGCGCAGCCTGGCCAGGCCTTCGGCCTGTGCCTGCCGCGCCAGCTGGGCGAGCGCGTCCTGGTTGATGTCGGTGGCCCAGACCTCGGCGCCTTCGCGCGCCATGGCCAGGGCGCTGGCCAGGCCGATGCCGTTGCCGGCGGCTGTCACCAGCGCCCGCTTGTTCTGCAAACGTTGCGTCATGCTGTCTCTGCTCCTGTATGGGCGGCCCGTGAAGAGTGCTCGTCTGTTGATTGAAAATATAATTTCATCAATAAAAC
The DNA here is from genome assembly GCF_043119405.1 of Achromobacter sp. 413638. Taxonomy (NCBI): domain Bacteria; kingdom Pseudomonadati; phylum Pseudomonadota; class Betaproteobacteria; order Burkholderiales; family Alcaligenaceae; genus Achromobacter; species Achromobacter sp. 413638. The sequence goes on along the minus strand of NZ_JBICCO010000097.1, from coordinate 15,070 downwards.
AAATATACGGGAAAAATGGCAGGCCGTGAGGAATGCATCCTGGACATCATGGCAGTGTTTACCCGAATTCCAGGCGATTAATGGCGGAAATGGTGATTTCCCTGGTTGACCTCAAGTTTGAAAATTGATTTCATACACGAAACGAAATCACATAAAACCACCGAGAGACAAGCCATGATCGATCCGCGTCTGCTGCTGATCTCCCCCGAAGACAACTGTTTGATCGTGTGCAGCCCGCTGGCGGCGGGCGCCGAGGTGATGCTGGAGCAGGGCGACGCCACGGTCCGCGCGCCGCTTGGCCTGGGCCACAAGCTGGCGCGCCATGCCATGCCCAAGGGCGAGAAGATCCTGAAGTACGGCGCCGTCATCGGCAGCCTGACCCAGCCCGTCGCGGCCGGGGACCACATTCATACGCACAACCTCGACAGCGACTACACGCCGACCTACACGCTGGAAGAGGGCCATACGTTCAACGATAGGTAGACCTCTCCCAAGGGGGCATGCCTGCGGCCCGACAAAGGCGGCTCCGTGGGGTGGCCCCCCCGAAGCCCTGCGCGCTTTCCCCCAGGGGAACGCCGACCGCCCGGCAAAGCCGGCTCCGTGGCATCCCGATGGGAGGGGCGCCTGTTGTGTTGTGTGAAATGCGTCAGCCATTTTGGAGAACTGAGATGCACCCCATGAAAACCACCGCCCCGGCCCTGAGCGGCTATCCGCGCGCCGACGGCCGCAAGGGCATACGCAATGTCATCGTGGTGGCCTATCTGGTCGAGTGCGCGCATCACGTGGCGCGCGAGATCACGCTGGATTTCCGCCATCTGGAAGGCGACGTGCAGGTGCATCTGGTCGGCTTTCCGGGCTGTTTTCCGAACAGCTACGCCGAGCGCATGATGACGGCCATCGCCACGCATCCCAACGTGGGCGCTGCGCTGCTGGTGTCGCTGGGTTGCGAGAGCATGAACAAGCGCAAGCTGGAGCAGGCCATCGCCGACTCCGGGCGGCCGGTGGCCACGCTGACCATCCAGCAACGCGGCGGCACGCGCAGCACCATCGCCGAAGGCGTGGCCTGGGTGCGCGAGACGGCGGCCGCGCTGGCGCGCCAGACGCGCGTGCCGATGGCGCTGAGCGAACTGGTGGTGGGCACCATCTGCGGCGGCTCGGACGGCACCAGCGGCATCAGCGCCAACCCGGCCGTGGGCCGCGCCTTCGACATGCTGATCGAGGACGACGCCACCTGTATCTTCGAGGAAACCGGCGAGCTGGTGGGCTGCGAGTTTCACATGAAGCGCCGCGCCGCCACGCCCGAGCTGGGCGAGGAGATCGTGGCCTGCGTCAACAAGGCCGCGCGCTACTACAGCATCATGGGGCATGGCAGCTTCGCGCCCGGCAACGCCGACGGCGGCCTGTCGACCATCGAGGAAAAATCGCTGGGGGCCTATGCCAAGAGCGGCGCCTCGCCCATAGCCGGCATCATCAAGCCGGGCGACGTGCCGCCCTTCGGCGGCCTGTACCTGCTGGACGTGGTGCCCGACGGCGAGCCGCGCTTCGGCTTTCCCAACATCAGCGACAACGCCGAGATCGTCGAGCTGATCGCCTGCGGCTCGCACGTGATCCTGTTCACCACCGGGCGCGGCTCGGTGGTGGGCTCGGCCGTGTCGCCGGTCATCAAGGTCTGCGCCAACCCGGAAACCTACCGCAAGCTGGGCGAGGACATGGACGTGGACGCGGGCCGCATCATCGAAGGGCGCGGCACGCTGCAGGAAGTCGCCGAGGAGATCTACGGCCAGGTCCGCGACGTGGCGCTGGGCGCGCCCAGCAAGTCCGAAGGGCTGGGACACCGCGAGTTCATCCTGACCTACAAGTCCTTCGAGCCGATCGGCCCGGCCTGCATGCCGGCCGCGCGCGCGGCCTGAGCGGGTCTCGTGCCGCGATCCGGGGAGGGACCGTGAATTATCAGTTCGATTTCGCGGCGGTGCTGGAGCAATGGCCGCTGCTGCTGGACGGCGCGTGGGTCACCATCAAGCTGTCGTTCTGCGCCACGGTGCTGGGCTTCGTGCTGGGCACGCTGTGCGCGCTGGCGCGCCTGAGCCGGCGGGCCTGGCTGCGCCGGCTGGCGGGCGCCTATGTCGAGGCGATCCGCAACACGCCGCTGCTGGTGCAGAGCTATTTCCTGATCTTCGGCCTGTCCAGCGCCGGGGTGACGCTGCCCATCATGGCGGGCGCGGTGCTGGCGCTGGTGATCAATATCGGCGCCTATACCTGCGAGATCATGCGCGCCGGCATCGAGTCCATCCACAAGGGCCAGCTGGAGGCCGGCGAATGCCTGGCGCTGTCGCCGCGCCAGGTGTTCTGGCACGTGGTGCTGCGGCCGGCGGTGGAACGCGTGTATCCGTCGCTGACCAGCCAGTTCGTGCTGCTGATGCTGGCCTCCAGCATCATGTCGGCGGTGGGCGCCGAGGAACTGCTGGCCGTGGCCAACCGCATCCAGTCGGACACCTACCGCAACTTCGAGGTCTTCGTGGTGCTGTGGGGCCTGTACCTGGCCCTGTCCCTGCTGATGCGCGCCGGCTTCTGGCTGCTGGCCCGCTTCATCTTCCCGCGCCGGCGCAAGCTCGGCACGCCGCTGTAGGAGGCGCGCCATGACCTTCATTCCCGCGGAACACGCCTGGTATCTGCTGGCCGGCGCCTGGGGCACGGTCAAGCTGTCGTTCTGGACCTTCCTGGGCGGCGGCGCGGTCGGGCTGCTGCTGGCGCTGGCGCGGGTGGCGCCGCGCCGCGCGCCGCGCCTGCTGGCGGCGGGCTACATCCAGCTGATCCAGGGCACGCCGCTGCTGGTGCTGATGGGCCTGTGCTTCTTCGGCCCCAGCCTGTTCGGCCTGGGCGAGCTGTCGGCGCTGGCGGCCGCGGCGCTGGCCATGACGATCTATTCCAGCGCCTTCCTGGGCGAGATCTGGCGCGGCTGCATCCAGGCCGTGCCCAGGAACCAGTGGGAGGCGGCCGAATGCCTGGGGCTGTCGCGCCTGCAGCGCATGGGCAAGGTGATCCTGCCGCAGGCGCTGCGCATCGCCACGCCGCCCACGGTGGGCTTCCTGGTGCAGATCATCAAGAACACCTCGATCGCCTCGCTGGTGATCGGGTATTCCGAGCTGGCCTACAACGCCAAGATCCTCAACAACTCGACCTTCCAGCCCTTCATCTACTTTGGCTGCGCCGCGATCCTGTATTTCGCCATGTGCTATCCGCTGTCGCGCTGGAGCCGCTACCTGGAGAGGAAACTCAATGCATCCCGTGGTTGAACTCAAGCAGGTCCACAAGCGCTTCGGCAGCACCCATGTGCTGCGCGGCATCAGCTTTTCCGTGGACGCGGGCGAGGTGGTGGCCCTGATCGGCAAGAGCGGCTCGGGCAAGAGCACGGCGCTGCGCTGCATGGACCGGCTGGAAACCGCCGACGAAGGCGCGATCCACGTCTGCGGCCACGCGCTGCACGACGCCGCCGGCCTGGACCTGCGCGCGCTGCGGCGCGACGTGGGCATCGTGTTCCAGAGCTACAACCTGTTCCCGCACATGACGGTGCTGCAGAACGTGACGCTGGCGCCGCGCTCGGTCAAGGGCATCAAGGCCGAGGCCGCGCGCGAACTGGCGATGGAGGCGCTGGAGCATGTCGGCCTGGCCGACAAGGCCGAACACTATCCCGAACAGCTGTCCGGCGGCCAGCAGCAGCGCGTGGCCATCGCCCGCTCGCTGGCGATGCGGCCCAAGGTCATGCTGTTCGACGAAGTGACCTCGGCGCTGGACCCGGAACTGACCGGCGAGGTGCTGAAGGTGATCGGCCGGCTGGCCGCCGAGGGCATGACCATGATCCTGGTCACGCACGAGATGGCTTTCGCGCGGGAAGTGGCCGACAAGGTCATCTTCATGCACCAGGGGCAGGTCTGGGAAGAGGGCGCGCCGGCCATGCTGGCCGCGCCCGCCACGCCGGAGCTGCGCCAGTTCCTGGGCAGCGGGCTGTAGCGCGCACGCGCGCCGGCAGGACGGAATCAGCAGGACGGGCGCGGCGCTTGCCGGACCGCGCCCGGCAGCACAGGCAAGCGCATGCGCCGCATGCCCTTATCGCGGCATGCCCAGATCGATAAACAGGAGACCACCATGCAACACCGCCACACCCGCAAGTCCGCCGTCCGCCTGGCCGGCGCCGCGCTCGCCGCCGCGCTGTCCCTGGGCCTGGCCGCCGCCGCCAGCGCCGATCAGTTGCAGGACATCCTGGCCGCCAAGAAGCTGCGCGTGGCCATCGACCTGGGCGTGCCGCCCTACGGCATGAAGGACGCCGCGCTCAAGTCCACCGGCTCGGACGTCGAGACCGCGCGGCTGCTGGCGCAGGATCTGGGCGTGGAGCTGGAGATCGTGCCGACCACCGGCGCCAACCGCGTGCCCTTCCTGCAGACGAACAAGGCCGACATCGTGATCTCCAGCATGTCGATCACGCCGGAGCGCCAGAAGGTGGTGGACTTCTCGGTGCCCTATGCCGCCATCCTGGCGGTGGTGGGCGCGCCCAGGTCCATGACGCTGACCAGCGCCGCCGACCTCGCCAACAAGAAGGTGATAGCCACGCGCGGCACCACCAACGACGCCGAGCTGACCAAGATCGCGCCGAAGGACGCGCAGATCATCCGCTTCGATGACGACGCCACCTCGATCACCGCCGTGGTCAGCGGCCAGGCCGACATCTTCGCCACGGCGCCGGCGCTGCTGCGCACCATCAACGACAAGGCGCCGGCCAAGCAGATGGAGTCCAAGTTCGTCATGCGGCTGAACATGCTGGGCATCGGCCTGCGCAAGAACGAGCCGGCCCTGAAGGCCAGGCTGGACGGCTGGGTGCGCGACAACCTGCAGAACGGCAAGCTCAACGCCGTCTACAAGGAATTCCATGGCGTGAACCTGCCGCCCGAGGTGCAGGGGGCCAGCCGCTGAGCGGCCGGAGGCGACCATGGCACGCATCGCATCCGTGGAGATCTTCCTGGTCGACCTGTTGCCCAAGGTCGTGCGCACCGACGCGGTGCAGAGCTTCGAGCGGCAGGAAACGCCCATCGTGCGCATCACCGACAGCGATGGCGCGGTCGGGGTGGGCTACAGCTACACCATCGGCACCGGCGGCTCGGCCGTGGCGCGCCTGCTGGACGAGCACCTGGCGCCGATGCTGCCGGGCCGCGAGGCCGGCGATGTGGAGGGGTTGTGGCGCGAGCTGATGTACCGGGTGCACGCCACCACGGTGGGCGCGCTGACCTCGATCGCGCTGGCCGCCATCGACACGGCGCTGTGGGACCTGCGCGCGCGCCGCGCCGGCCTGCCGTTGCACCGGTTGGCCGGCGGCGCCAAGGACCGCATCCCGCTCTACACCACCGAGGGCGGCTGGCTGCACCTGCCGACCGAGGCGCTGGTCGAGGGCGCGCTGCAGGCCCGGGCGGACGGTTTTCATGGCGCCAAGCTCAAGGTCGGGCGGCCCCATGTGGCCGAGGACGTGGCGCGCATCGCCGCCGTGCGCGAGGCCGTGGGCGACGACTGGGACATCATGGTGGACGCCAACCAGGGCTTTTCGGTGCCCGAGGCGATCCGCCGCGCGCGCGCCTTCGAGCCGCTGGACATTGCCTGGCTGGAAGAGCCGATCCATGCCGACGACGTGCACGCGCACCGGCGGCTGTCGGCCTCGACCGCGGTGCCGATCGCCGTGGGCGAGTCGCTGTACAGCCTGTCGCAATTCAAGGACTACCTGCAGAGCGACGCCTGCTCGGTGGTGCAGGTGGACGTGGGCCGCATCGGCGGCATCACGCCGTGGCTGAAGGTGGCGCACATGGCCGAGGCCTACAACGTGCCGGTCTGCCCGCACTTCCTGATGGAGATCCACGTGGCGCTGTGCTGCGCGGTGCCCAACAGCCGCTGGCTGGAATACATCCCGCAGCTGGACCTGATCACGCAATCGGGCATGCGCATCGAGGACGGCCACGGCGTGCCGTCGCAGGCGCCGGGCCTGGGCATAGACTGGGATTGGGCGGGGATCGAGCGGCTGGCGCGGCACCGCAGCCGCCACGGCTGATTGCGCGGGCCAGCCCGCCTGGAGCCGGACCGAGGGCCGGGCCCGGGCGGCCCGGCATCCGACAGCCGGAACCCTTAACGGATCAGGCTCAGGAACTCGGCGCGGGTGGAAGGGTTGTCGTGGAATTCGCCCAGCATCACGGACGTGACCATGGAGGAGTTCTGTTTTTCCACGCCGCGCATCATCATGCACATATGCTGGGCTTCCAGCACCACGGCCACGCCGGCGGCGTTGGTCACCTGCTGCACGGCCTCGGCGATCTGGCGGCTGAGGTTTTCCTGGATCTGCAGGCGGCGCGCGTACATTTCGACGATGCGGGCGACCTTGGACAGGCCTAGCACCTTGCCGTTGGGCAGGTAGGCGACGTGCGCCTTGCCGATGAAGGGCAGCATGTGGTGTTCACAGAGCGAGTACAGCTCGATGTTCTTGACCAGCACGATCTCGCGCGTGTTGGAGGTGAACAGCGCGCCGTTGACGATCTCGTCCAGGTTCTGCCCGTAGCCCCGGCACAGGTGGCGCATGGCCTTGGCGGCGCGCGCCGGCGTGTCGGCCAGTCCCTCGCGCGCGGGGTCTTCCCCCAATTCTTGGAGGATGGCGGTGTAGTGCTTTTCCATGGACATGGGAACTCCTGGCAATGCTGGGCTGGCCTGGCGGCCGGATCGTGTTGTCTGCCCGCAAGTCTACCCCAGCGCGAGCGGGCGTCGGGGCCGATTGTTCTCAAAGCACCCGGTTCTCGACCGCGTACTTGATCAGCTCGGCCTGGCCGTCGATGCCGAGCTTGCGCTTGATGTTCAGCCGGTGGGTTTCCACCGTGCGCACCGACAGGTTCAGCGCCTGCGCGATCTGCTTGTTGGCATGGCCCTCGGCGATGTGGCGCAGCACGTCGCGCTCGCGCTGGGTCAGCAGGGTGGCGGGGGCGCTGGCCTGCGACAGCCGCACGGCGACGGCGGCGCTGAAATAGCTGCGGCCGGCCATGACGGCGTCGATGGCGGTGATGATTTCCTGCGCCGGCTCGTCCTTGAGCAGGTAGCCGCGCGCGCCCGCGCGCACCGCCTGCAGCATGTATTCCGGGTTGTCGTGCATGGACAGCACCAGCACCGCGATCTGCGGATAGCGTTCGTGCAGCTGCGCGGCCAGCTCCAGTCCGCCCACGCCCGGCATGTTCAGGTCCATCAGCGCCAGGTGCGGCAGGGTGCCGCCGTCCGGCTCCTCGGCCAGGCAGCCGCGCAGGAAGGCGAGCGCGGCGGCGGCGTTGCCGGCCTCGCCGATAACGGCCAGGCCGGGCACGGTTTCCAGGCGCAGGCGCAACCCGTCCCGCACCAGGGGGTGGTCGTCGATCAGCAGCAGGCGGGTGGTTTCGTTATGGCGGGTCATGCGTCGTGGGTCGGGGAGGAGGTGGCGCCGGCCGGCAGCGGCAGCCAGGCTTTCAACAGGGTGCCCTGGGCGCCGGAGTGCAGCACCAGGGTGCCGGACAGGGCCGCCATGCGCTCGCGCATGTTGCGCAGGCCGATGCCTCGGCGCGGATCCTGCTGCACTTCGGCATGGTCGAAGCCGTGGCCGTCGTCGGCGATGCTCAGGGTCAGGTCGCGCGCGCCGTAGGTCAGCACCATCTCGGCGCGGGTGGCGCCGGCGTGGCGCAGCACATTGGTCAGCGCTTCCTGGGTGACGCGGAACAGCGCGGTGGCGTAGGCGTCGGGCAGCTTCACCGGGTGGCCGTCGGTGTGCAGCCGCACCGCCAGCGGCGTTACGCCGTGCTGGCTGGGTTGCGAGAATTCGCGGCCCAGGTGTTCCAGCGCGGCGGGCAGGCCCAGGTCGTCGAGCAGGGTGGGGCGCAGGTTGTGCGAGATGCGGCGCACCTCGCCCACGGCATTGTTCAGCCGGTCCAGCGCGCCGCCCAGCGGGGCGTCGATATGGGCCAGCGCGCGCGGCTCGGCGCCCAGCGCCTGGCGCAACCGCTCGCGCGCCGCCTCCAGCGACAGCTTGATCGACACCAGCACCTGGCTGATGCCGTCGTGCAGCTCGCGCGACAGGCGCGCGCGCTCGTCTTCCTGGGTCCGCACCAACTGCCGCGCCATCAGGCGCAGCTTGGCGTCGGACTGGCGGTGATCGCTGATGTTCAGCGCCAGCCCGCAGGCGGCCACGCCCAGGATGCAGACGGCGGCGATGCCGGCCACCCAGGCGAACATGTCGCGGATGTTGGCCTGCGCCGCCGCGTCGATGCGCTGCAGGGCCTGGTTGACGTCGTCCAGGTAGATGCCGGTGCCCAGCATCCAGCCCCAGCGCTCCAGCACCACCACATAGCCGAGCTTTTCCTCGTTCTGGTGGGTGGACGGCCGTTCCCATAGATAGTGCACGGCCTCGCCCTGCTGGCCGCCGCGCCGGGCGGCCGCCAGCAGGTTCTGGATCACCGGCTGGTCCTGGGTGTCGCGCAGGTCCCAGAGCTCGCGGCCGACCAGGTCGGGCTGGCGCGGGTGCATCAGGTTCTTGCCCTGCAGGTCGTAGACGAAGAAATAGCCGTCGCGGCCGAATTCCATCTGCGCCAGCAGGTCCAGCGCGCGCTGGCGCGTGGCCGGGTCGTCGCCGGCCTCCTGCAGCGGCGCGACCGCGCTGTAGGCCAGGCTGACGTAATGGCGCAGCTCGCTTTCCTTGCTGCCGAGCCAGGCGGTTTCCACCACCTGCTTTTCCATCTGTGCCAGCTTGAGCCCCTGCAGGTAGACGGCGACCGTGATGGCGGCCATCGCCGCCAGCAGGGGGACGGCGGCCAGCAGCAGGATCTTCAGGCGCAGTTTCATGGGAACGGTAAGCGGGCGGAGCGTGGAATGTTGCGTTGCGTCATTCCCGGATCGGGCGACGATTGCGGGGTTTAGGTCGGAAATTGCAGGAATTACGGCATTTTATGCTGCGGCGCATTGCGTAGTACTACGTAGCGGCATTGCGTAGTTCCGCGCTTGTTGGCGCCTGGGCAAACCGAAATACTAACGCCCGCGCCGACATTGGCGCCGGGCGAACGCGTGCGTAAGCCCACCCACAACAACGAGTCTGCCTTCCGCGAGACGAAAAAAGCGTTTCACGCCAAAAGCATGGCGGGAGGCTAGAGGAGCACTTATGCAAACCAGCAGCAAGGGACTGGGTGAACACCTGGTCTGGCTGGCTGTCGCGGTACTGGGCGCGTTCGCGCTGGGCACCGTGGCGTTGGCCAGAGGGGAAACCATCAATGCGCTATGGGTGGTGATCGCCGCCGTATGCGTCTATCTGATCGCGTACCGTTACTACAGCCGCTTCATCGCCAAGAAGGTCTTCCAGCTGGATCCGACGCGCATGACGCCGGCCTGGAAGCACAACGACGGCCTGGACTACGTGCCCACCAACAAGCACGTGCTGTTCGGCCACCACTTCGCCGCCATCGCCGGCGCCGGCCCGCTGGTCGGTCCCGTGCTGGCCGCGCAGATGGGCTACCTGCCCGGCATGCTGTGGATCCTGGCCGGCGTGGTGTTCGCCGGCGCCGTGCAGGACTTCACCATCCTGTTCATCTCGACGCGCCGCGACGGCCGCTCGCTGGGTGACCTGGTCAAGTCCGAGCTGGGCAAGATCCCGGGCGTGATCGCGCTGTTCGGCGCCTTCATGATCATGGTGATCATCCTGGCCGTGCTGGCGCTGATCGTGGTGAAGGCGCTGACGCATTCGCCGTGGGGCACCTTCACGGTGGCCGCCACCATTCCCATCGCGCTCTTCATGGGCGTGTACCTGCGCTACATCCGCCCGGGCAAGATCGGCGAAGTGTCCATCATCGGCTTTGTCGGCCTGATGGCCGCGATCGTGTTCGGCCAGGACGTGGCCGCGCATCCCGTGCTGGGTCCGCTGTTCGACTTCGACGGCAAGGGCCTGACCTGGATCCTGATCATTTACGGCTTCATCGCCTCGGTGCTGCCCGTGTGGCTGCTGCTGGCCCCGCGCGACTACCTGTCGACCTTCCTGAAGATCGGCACCATCGTCGGCCTGGCCATCGGCATCGTCGTGGTCGCGCCCGAGCTGAAGATGCCCGCGCTGACCCAGTTCGTCGACGGCTCCGGCCCGGTCTGGTCGGGCAACCTGTTCCCGTTCCTCTTCATCACCATCGCCTGCGGCGCGGTGTCGGGCTTCCACGCGTTGATCTCCTCGGGCACCACGCCCAAGCTGATCGAGAACGAAACCCAGGCCCGCTACATCGGTTACGGCGGCATGCTGATGGAATCCTTCGTCGCCATCATGGCGCTGGTGGCCGCCTGCGTGATCGAGCCGGGCATCTACTACGCCATGAACAGCCCGGCCGCCGTCATCGGCACCACGCCGGACCAGGTCGCCCAGGTTGTTTCCAGCTGGGGCTTCGTGATCACGCCGGCCGACCTGGTGCAGACCGCCAAGGACGTGGGCGAGAGCACCATCATCTCGCGCGCCGGCGGCGCGCCGACGCTGGCCGTGGGCATGGCGCACATCCTGCACCAGGCCATCGGCGGCCCGTCCATGATGGCGTTCTGGTATCACTTCGCCATCCTGTTCGAAGCGCTGTTCATCCTGACCGCCGTCGACGCGGGCACCCGCGCCGGCCGCTTCATGCTGCAGGACCTGCTGGGCACCTTCGCGCCCTCGCTCAAGCGCACCGAGTCGCTGCCGGCCAACCTGATCGCCACCGGCCTGTGCGTGGCGGCCTGGGGCTACTTCCTGTACCAGGGCGTGGTCGATCCGCTGGGTGGCATCAACACGCTGTGGCCGCTGTTCGGCATCGCCAACCAGATGCTGGCCGCGATCGCGCTGACGCTGGGCGCCGTGGTGCTGTTCAAGATGAAGCGCGAGCGCTACGCCTGGGTCGCCGTGCTGCCGACGCTGTGGCTGCTGGCTTGCACCCTGACCGCCGGCTGGCAGAAGATCTTCGCCGCCGACCCCAAGGTCAGCTTCCTGGCGCACGCCGCCAAGTACAACGCCGCCATCGCCGAAGGCAAGGTGCTGGCCCCGGCCAAGTCGCTGGAGCAGATGTCGCGCGTGGTGCTGAACGACTACATCAACGCCGGCCTGTGCGCGATCTTCATGTTCGTGGTGATCAGCACGGTGACCTTCGGCATCCGGGCCGCGCTGCGCGCCCGCGCCGAGAACCGCCCGACCTCGCGCGAAACGCCGTACGAACCGCTGCCCAGCGCCGCGGCGGCCGGCGCGGATTGAACCTGACGGAGGCCGCATGCTGTTTTCCAACATGACTTCCGCCGCCGGCGCCGCCGGCCGTTACCTGGGGCAGACGCTCCGGCTGATGGTGGGCGTGCCGGATTACGAAACCTATGTGGAGCACATGCGCGCCACCCATCCGGATCAGGAGCCGATGAGCTACGAGGCGTTCTTCCGCGAACGGCAGGACGCCCGCTACGGCGGCAAGAAGCGGATCGGCTGCTGCTGATTCCCGCGCCTGGCGCGGACTGGTTCAAGAATAGGGCGGCCCTTTGGGGCCGCCCTTGACGTTTTGATGACGAGATGGCGCGCCTGGAGGCAGCCGTTTGTCAGGAAGGCCAAATACTGCGGTGTCACAATCGCCGGTCGTTTCGGAATTCCCGGAACATGATGCGCGCTTGCGTGCGAGGATGTCTGATGAAATGGAACAAGGTCGCCAGCGCGCTGGCGCTCTCGCTGATGCTGGGTTGCGCCATCGCGGGATCCGGCTCGGAATATGCGACGCACGTGCGTGAGTGCGTGACGCTGAAGGATGGAATGCCCGTCGTGGACGGACCCATCGTCAAGGTGCGCTACGGTTTCCAGGTCAACGCGCGGCAGCGTGTCGAGTCTCTTGAACTGATGGAGTCGTCGGGTGTGGCTGATTTCGACGAGGCTGTCGGGAAGGGCATCCAGCAATGTGATCCATTTCCGCTGCCGCCCCTGGGTGGCCAGTTGAAGCACGACTTTCCTCTGAGGATGGACATCATCTACGACAGCCGCATCTCAGATGGGAAGTGAGGTAATGCCCGCCTTTCCCTCAGGTTTGCCGCGGCGGAGCAAGGCCCGAAGCGGACCAGGCTCCAGGCGCGGCGAGTCGGCTTATTCGGCGTCTTCCAGGAAATCCGCCGGCGGCACGAAATACAGCGAGCCGGTCACGGCGCGGCTGACGTCCAGCAGACGGTCGTAATTGCCCGGCGGGTTGCCCAGGAACATGTTGTCGAGCATGCGCTCGATGCGCAAGGGCGAGCGCGCGTAGCCGATGAAGTAGGTGCCGAATTCACCCTTGCCGGCGTCGCCGAAGGGCATGTTGTCGCGCAGGATGGGCTGTTCCTCGCCATCCTTCTCGATCACGGTCAGCACGTTGTGCGCGTAACTGGGCTTGGCCGCGTCGTCCAGCTCGACGTTGGACAGCTTCTTGCGGCCGATGATTTTCTCCTGCTGCTCGACCGGGATCTCGTCCCATTTCTTCATGTCGTGCAGGTACTTCTGCACGATGACGTAGCTGCCGCCCTTGAACGCCTCGTCCTCGTCGCCGATCAGCGTGGCGTCGCGGGCGGCCTGGGCCACCGGGTTTTCCGTGCCGTCGACGAAGCCGAGCAGGTCGCGGTCGTCGAAATACTTGAAGCCCTGGGCCGTGTCGGCCACCGTCACCGCGCCGTCCAGCCGCGCCATGATCAGCGTGGACAGCTCGAAACAGAGGTCCATGCGCTCGGCGCGCAGGTGGAACAGCAGGTCGCCGGGCGTGGCGGGGGCGTGATGCACGCCGTTGATCTCACGGAACGGATGCAGTTCCTTCGGGCGCGGCGCGCCAAACAGGCGGTCCCAGGCCTGCGAGCCGATGCCCATGACACAGGACAGCGTGTCGTCGGCGGCGCGCACGCCCACGCTGCGGGTCAGGCCGGCGATATCGGCGCACAGGCCGCGCGCGGCGGCCTCGGCGTCCGGGCCGGGGTTGAGGGTGGCCACCAGGAAGATGGCGGAACGGGTCAATCGGGCGTCGACGGCTTGGGGCGTGGTGGCGGTCACTCTGTCTTCCTTGATAGTGATGGGCGCGGCGATGTCACGGAGCCGCGCGCAACGGCAGCATAGCCGACTGGAGGAAAAGACAGCGCCATGGCCTGCCGAAATACGCAGGCGACGGCTTCGCCGCGCATTTATGGCAATGCGATCCGGAATGCCGCGTTCGCACCCCAGGTCGCCACCGTCAGGCTGCCATCAGGCGCGAGCGCCAGCCCGACAGGACTGGCCAGCCCGTCCGCCACCACGGTGCGCCGGCCATCGCTGTCTATCCGGCTGACGGTCGTGCCGCCATAGTCGACGACATAGGCGGCATCCCCGCCTGCCGGCACGATGCCTGGTCCAGGGCTGGCCAATTCGGTATTGATGGTGCGGGATATGGTGTTGCCAGACACGAGTGAAATGCCGCCGGAGATGTTGCTTACCAGCAGGTCGCCGTTGGACAGCTCTGCCGCGCCTACCGGCGTTTGCAGTCCTTCGGCTACCACGTCGATCTTGCCGTCGCCAAGATGCGCGGCAAGGATCTGGTTGGTTCGCCGGTTCGCGATGAGCAACCGTCCCTTGGTGTCAAACGACAGGCCGGCGGGCGTATCCAGGCCGCGCACGAACACGCTGCGCTTGCCATCCAGCGTGAAGCGCCATATCAGGTCTGCGCTGTAAGACGCTACGTAGATGTCGCCATCTGGAGAAATGGCGAGGCCGGACGGTCCCTCCAGGCCTGAGGCGAATACGCTGCGCCGGCCGTCGGGCGTGAACCGCAACACGGTTCCGGCCGACCAGTTGGATACGAACAGATTTCCGTCGCGGTCGTAGGCCAGACCGACGGGCGAGTTCAATCCGTCATGGAGCATGGTGGTCGGTTGTCGCGGTGCAACCCGGTTTGGGAGGCGGGTATCGGTTGTCGCTGGCGCGGGAATGGTCGCGCCGGCAATGACCAGCCCCAGGCCCAGTCGGCTGATCGTCCGTTTCATTGTCCGTCTCCTTGCGCGAAGACTTCGCTGGCGGCGGCCAGCCCGTTCAGGGCCGCCGGAAAGCCCGCGTAGACGGCCATCTGCATGATGGTCTCGACCACCTCGTCGCGGGTCACGCCAACGTTCAGCGCTCCCTGGATGTGTACCTTGAGTTGCGGCGCGGCATTGCCCAGCGCGGTCAAGGCGGCGACCACGGCGATTTCGCGGCTCTTCAGGTCCAGGCCCGGACGCGAGTACACGTCTCCGAAGGGAAACTCGATCAGGTAGCGGGCGAAGTCGGGGGCGATGTCCTCCAGGCTTTGAATGACACGTTCTCCGGCTCTGCCGTCGATTTCACGGAGCTTTTCCAGCCCGCGTTCGTAGCGATGATTCATCTGTGCGTCCTTCATCGGAAAGGGAATCAGGCGCCAGGGATTGCTCCAGCGAGCGGTAGTGCTCGATCTTGGCTTGCAACGCTGTTGCCGAACCGCGCATCGCGTCAATTTCGGCAAGCACGTCCGCCAAGTGTGCTTCCAGCATCCGGCGCCGATCCGGCACCGTTGAGTCCCCGACGCCACGTAGTGCCGCGAACATCCGCATTTTGCCGATGGGCATGTGCGTCGTGCGCAAACGCAGCAGGAATTCGATCCAGGCCATGTCCGAGCTTGTATAGCGCCTTTGTCCCCCGGCGGCACGGCCGATACGGGCTATCAGTCCGATGCGTTCGTAGTAGCGAAGGGTGTCGGCCGTCAGACCCGTGCGCCGTGCGACTTCATCAATGCTGAGTCGAGATTCCATGTGGAGATCCTAGAAGTTGGAGCGTGCTCCAAGTCAACCACTATATGGATATCTCTTGGCCCGGGCCATCGCGCGGGCGATGCCAGCCGGCAAGCGGAGCGGCGGCGCTGAGGCAAAAAGCCCCACTCGCGGCGGGGTGTGGGCACGCTGGAGAGATCAGGCGCCGGCGCGGGCCTGGCCGCGCGTTTCGGGATGGGGCTCGGTGGGGGGGGGGGGGGGGGGGGGGGGGGGGGGGGGGGGGCCCCGCCCGCCCCGCCCCCACACC
>NZ_JBICCO010000096.1:0-25099 GCF_043119405.1 Achromobacter sp. 413638 | reverse complement strand
GGCGGTCGGCGCGCTTGCGTTCACGCTCATGCGGCGCGCTTGGCCGCGATGGCGTTGCCGGCGCGGCTGGATCCCTTGCGGTTCAGATGGCCGGCCATCCACTGGCCGATGTCCACCACGGCGTCGAAGTCCACGCCGGTGTCGATGTCCAGGCCGCGCAGCATGTAGAGCACGTCCTCGGTGGCCACGTTGCCGGTCGCGCCCTTGGCGTAGGGGCAGCCGCCCAGGCCTGCCACCGAGGTGTGGAAGATCGAGATGCCGGTTTCCAGCGCGGCCAGGATATTGGCCAGCGCCTGCCCGTAGGTGTCGTGGAAATGGCCGGACACGCGGGCCGGATCCACCACCCGCGTCACCGCGTCCATGACCTCGCGCACGCGTCGCGGCGTGCCCACGCCGATGGTGTCGGCCACGTCGATCTCGTCCACGCCCATGGCCAGGTAGCGCCGCGCCACATCGACCACGGCTTCCGGCGCGACCTCGCCCTGGTAGGGGCAGCCCAGCGCGCAGCTGATGCTGCCGCGCACGCGGATGCCGGCCGCGCGCGCCGCTTCGGCCACGGGCTCGAAGCGGGCGATGGATTCGGCGATCGAACAGTTGATGTTCTTCTGCGAGAAGGCCTCGCTGGCCGCGCCGAAGATCACGATTTCGTCCGCGCGGGCGGCCAGCGCGCCCTCGAAGCCCTTCATGTTGGGCGTCAGCACCGAGTAGATCGTGCCGGGGCGGCGCGCGATGCGCGTCATCACCTCGGCGCCGTCGGCCATCTGCGGCACCCACTTGGGCGAGACGAAGGAAGCCGCCTCGACATTGGGAAAGCCGGCGGCGGCCAGGCGGTCGATCAGCTCCACCTTGACGTCGGTGGGCACGAATTCCTTTTCATTCTGCAGACCGTCGCGGGGCGATACTTCGACGATCTTGACGCGGGAGGGCAAAGCCATGTCTCTTCCTGTATCGGTAAGGGCCAGCGCGGCCCGGGACCATATTACCGCGCATGAAACCGGCATGGTCCGGCCCCGCTAAATGCCGCTGATGCCGCGCGGTCAGGCTGTTTCCTGCGGGCTGGCATGGTGCGGGCACAGCGCGGATTTGCCGCGCCGTGCCGCGTGCGCGGCAGGTCTGCCGGGCGGCGGCGTATGCGTGGTGCCGCGCGGCCTTACTTCAAGCGCTGGTAGCGTCCGTCGTCGAGCCGCGCGACGCGCGACGCCAGTTCCAGTTCGACCAGCTGCGTTTGCAGGTCCGCGATGTCCAGGCCGCTGCGGGCCTGGATGGCGTCCAGGTGCAGCGGATCGAAGCCCATCGCTTCCAGCACGGGATGGGCGGGCAGCGGCGGGGCCGCCGGTGCGCGCGAGGCCGGGCGCGACGGCAGCGGCGAGCCGCCCAGCTCGTCGGTGATGTCCTGCGCCGTCTCCACCAGCTTCGCGCCCTGGCGGATCAGCGCATGGCAGCCGCGCGACAGCGGCGAATGGATGGAGCCCGGAATGGCGAAGACCTCGCGGCCGCATTCGCCGGCCAGGCGCGCGGTGATGAGCGAGCCGCTTTGCCTGGCGGCTTCCACCACCAGCACGCCGCGCGCCAGGCCGGCCACGATGCGGTTGCGCTTGGGAAAGTGCTGCGGCAGTGCGCCCGCGCCCAGCGGCAGCTCGGACACCAGCGCGCCATGCGCGGCGATGCGGTGCGCGAGTTCGCGGTGGCGGGCCGGATAGATGCGGTCGATGCCCGTGCCCATCACGGCGACGGTGCCGCCGCCCTGCGCGCCCGCATCCAGCGCGCCTTCGTGCGCGGCGGCGTCGATGCCCAGGGCCAGTCCGCTGACCACGCGCCAGCCATGCGATGCCAGATGGCGGGCGAAGGCGCGCGCGTTTTCCTGGCCGCCGGGCGTGGCGCTGCGCGCGCCCACCACGGCCAGCGCCGGGCCTTGCAGGAAGGCCGGCTTGCCCGTGACCATCAGCAGGATGGGCGGATCGGAAATGGTCAGCAGGCTTTGCGGATAGCCGGGATCGGCCAGCGTCAGGATGTGGTGGTCCGGCGCCTCGGCCCATTCCAGGCTGCGTTCCACCTGCGCCTGCATGTCCGCCGGCATGGGCGCGGCCAGTTGGCGCGCCAGCGCCTCGGGCAGGTGGCGCGCCAGCGCCGTGGCCCGCCGCGCGTAGATCTGCTCGGGCAGGCCCAGCGCGCTGAGCAGCGTGCAGGCGGTGGCCGGGCCGACGTTCGGCTCCAGGGACAGGCGCAGCCAGGCGGACAGTTCGGCAGCGGTTTGGGTCAGGGGCATGGGCAGGGCGGATGCGGATTGCGGGCGAGGATGGGGCCAGAGTGTCGCATGGCGCGGCGCGGCCCGCCGGCCGGGGGTGGATCGAATCGCGCACCGCCCTTGCGCTGAAAACGGGGCCGAAGCCAAAGCGAACGCTGCGTTAGCCGAAAACTATTAGAAATCAATACTCTAATGAATTAAACTCATGTCAAAGCAATCAATCATTGGCGATCTTTCTTCATGGCTTTACTTCCCATCCTTCGCTACCCGGACCCGCGCTTGCACAAGAAAGCCAAGCCCGTGGCCGAGGTCGACGAGCGCATCCGCCAGCTGGCCCGCGACATGGCCGAGACCATGTACGATGCGCCCGGTGTGGGCCTGGCCGCCACGCAGGTGGACGTGCATGAGCGCCTGGTCGTGATCGACGTGTCCGAAGACGGCAACCAGCTGCTGACGCTGATCAATCCCGAGATCACCTGGCATAGCGACGACTACAAGATCTACGAAGAAGGCTGCCTGTCGGTGCCGGGCATCTACGATGAAGTCGAGCGCGCCGCCCGCATCCGCTGCAAGGCGCTGGACATCGACGGCAAGCCCTTCGAGTTCGAGGCCGACGGCCTGCTCGCGGTCTGTGTGCAGCACGAGCTGGACCATCTGGACGGCAAGGTGTTCGTGGAATACCTGTCGAACCTCAAGCAGAACCGCATCAAGACCAAGCTGAAGAAGGCCGAGCGCGAAGCCGAGCGCGCCTGATTCCCCGTTTTCCTTTCCTGGTCCCTTCCCATGCGTCTCGTATTCGCCGGCACGCCGGAGTTCGCTCGCATCGCCTTTGACGCGTTGCGGGCGGCCGGCCATGACATTCCCCTGGTTCTGACCCAGCCCGACCGGCCTGCCGGCCGGGGCCTGAAACTCACGCCCAGTCCGGTCAAGCAGGCCGCGTTGGACGCCGGCATCGCCGTGGCCCAGCCGCGCAGCCTGCGACTCGACGGTCGTTATCCGGACGAGGCCGCCGAGGCGCAGGCGCAACTGCGCGCCATCGCGCCCGATGTGATGGTGGTGGCCGCCTACGGCCTGATCCTGCCGCAATGGGTGCTGGACCTGCCGCGCCTGGGCTGCCTGAACATCCATGCCAGCCTCCTGCCGCGCTGGCGCGGCGCGGCGCCTATCCAGCGCGCCATCGAGGCCGGCGACGCGCAGACCGGCGTGACCATCATGCAGATGGACGCGGGCCTGGACACGGGCGACATGCTGCTGGAACGCGTGGTGCCGATCGGCGCTGAGACCAATGCCGCGCAGTTGCACGACGCGCTGGCCGAGGCCGGCGGCGAGGCCATCGTGGCAGCGCTGCGGGCGCTGGCCGCCGACGGCCTGCCGGCTCGCAAGCAGCCCGAGGCAGGCGTGACCTACGCCGCCAAGCTGGACAAGGCCGAGGCCGCGTTGGACTGCGCGCAGCCGGCGAGCCTGCTGGCCCGCCGCGTGCGGGCGTTCAATCCGGTGCCCGGCGCCAATATCCGCCTGCCCGGCCTGGACGATCCGGTGAAGATCTGGCGCGCCGAAGTCGTTCCCGCGCCGGCGGGCGCGGTTCCCGGCAGCGTGCTGCGCGCCGATGCGGATGGCATCGACATCGCTACCGGCGAAGGCGCGCTGCGCTTGCTGGAGTTGCAGAAGGCCGGCGGCAAGCGCCAGCCGGTGGATGTGTTCGTGCGGGGCTGGCAGCCGGCCTGAGGCGCGCCGATTTCACCGGGCCTGCGCGGCCAGCAGGTCCAGGTAGGCGCCGGACAGCAGTTGCGCGGGCTTCACGCCCAGGCTGGCCAGCAGGCTGTGCGCCTCGGCCATGCCGGTCTCCACGCTTTCATCTTCCCGCAGCACCACTTCCAGTTCCAGGAATTCCCCCAGCCCTTCGACGCGGTCCAGATGGATGCGGGTGCGTCCGGCCATATAGACGCACCGCTGCTTGCGCACCCGGCCGATGACGCCATAGGCCAGCAGCAGCGTCTCGCGCAGCGTGTCGGGTGATGCCGTGGGCGAGATCACATAGAAGCTTTCCTTCGGGCCGGTGTCGTCGGCGCGGCGGTAGAAGATCAGCTCGCCATGGCCGTCGGCGAAGGCGCGCAGCTTCAACCTGCCTTGGGCGCAGGCGAAGAAGGTGTCGTCCTGGGCGACGGCCTGGGGCGGCTGGCCCGACAGCGCCGCCGCGATCGGTTCGATGGCGGCCAGGCTGTCGACGCGCGCCTTGATTTCCACGTTGCGGGCCATGCATGGCTCCAGGTTGGGGGCGCCGGGCCGCGCCCGGGTTTCAGTACAGCGTCTTGGCCACGCGCGCCGGAAAATCGCGGTCGTAGGCGACGCCGTCGAAGGTGCCGGCCGTCAGGTCGGACAGGATGCGGCCGGCGCTGGGCAGGGCGCTGCGCGGCACCTGGGTGGACGCGTCCCACAGGCGCGAGCGCAGCAGCGCGCGCGAGCACTGGAAATACACCGTCTGCACCTCGACCACCAGCACCGAGCGCGGCAGCTTGCCGTCCATGCCGAAGCGCTCCAGCAGCGCCGGATCGGTGCTGATGCGGCCCAGGCCGTTGACGCGCAGCGTCTCGCCCACGCCCGGCACCAGGAACAGCAGGGCGACGCGCGGGTCGGCCAGGATGTTGCGCAGGCTGTCGATGCGGTTGTTGCCGCGCCGGTCGGGCAGCAGCAGGGTTTTCTCGTCCTCGACCACGACGAATCCGGCCGGGTCGCCGCGCGGCGAGGCGTCCAGGCCGTCCGGTCCCGCCGTGGCCAGCATGGCGAAGGGCGAGGCCTCGATGAAGGCGCGGTAATGCGGGTGGACGTGGTCCACTTCCTTCTTCAGCGAGGCTTCGCCGGGTTCGCCGTACAGCGCTTGCAGGGCGTCGGGGTCGGTGACGAGGTGATCGGGATCGAGGCGCATGATGACGTGAAGGGCAAGGGTCAGGTCAGGACGGCGGGCAGTTCCGCCACGGTCAGCAGCAGTTCATCGGGCTGGCGTTCGCGCAGCGCGTCGACGTGGTTGTAGCCCCAGCCCACCGAGGCGACCCGCACGCCGGCCTTGCGCGCCGCTTCGATGTCGCGGATTTCGTCGCCCACCAGCAGGAAGCGTTCCGGGGCGATCCGGTGCCGTTGCAGCAGGCGGTCGATCTTGGCCGCCTTGCCGAACAGGTCCGTACCACATTCGTAGTCGTCGAACAGCGCGGCCGCGTGCGGCCCGAGCACGCGCTGCACGTTCTCGATCGAATTCGAGCTGACCACCGCCAGCCGCAGGCCGGCGGCCTTGAGCGTGGCCAGTACATCGACCATGCCGTCGAACAGATGCACGGATGGGTCGATGTCGCGCATCAGCTCGCGCATGTGGGTCATGATGGCGGGCAGCTTCCACAGAGGAATGCCCAGGTACTTCAGGATCGCCATCGGGTCGCGGTGGCGCAGCTGTTCGCGCTCGGTCGCGTCGATCTGGCGAAAGCCGTATTTCTCGGCCACGGTGTTCAGGACGGAGTTGAACCAGGGCATGGTGTCTGCCAGGGTTCCATCGAAGTCGAAGGCGGCGAAGTCGTATTTCAAGAATCGGATCCGGTGCCAGCCAGGCGTGGGGCTACTGGCCGTTGGGGTGTAGCAGATAGTGCGCGACCGGCGCCAGCGCTTCCAGCGGCGGCGCGCCGGCGACCGCGCGGCGCGCGTCGGTCCAGGGATAGTCCAGCGCCGTCAGCCAGCCGAAGACCGCGCCGGCGTCGTCCGGCGGCAGCGTGACCATGGTCTCGATGGTGATGGTCAGGCGCTCGGCGCGATAGGGCTCGGCCTGGAAGTTCCAGTCGTAGCGGCCACAGCCGACGCGCACGGCGCCGCCGGCCTTTTCGGTCATGCCGACCAGCCAGTCGCAGCGGTACTCGGACAGCCGCTGGCCGGCCTCGGGGCGCGACAGGTAGAACGTGAAGACGTTGTCGTAGGTCTGGCCGAATTTGCGCACCAGCGTGTCGGTGATGGCGGCCAGGCCGTGCGATTCGGGCGGAAACGCGATGGCCTGCGTGCGCAGCGCCATCTTCAGCACGGCGTCGGGCGCGAAGGCGCGGGCCATGTACAGCGGGCGGTTCTCGTCCTTGGCATGGAAGTAGTCGCGCAGGACGGATTCCGTGCTGGGCTGGGGCTGCGGAGCATGCGTCATTGCGTGGGTCTCCATGTCGGTGATGGCGGGACCGCCTAGTCCGGCCGCCTCAGGCGGCCTTGACCGGTTCGAACCACTTCGAGACAACCGGCGCCCGGTAGGCGGCGTAGCGGTCCAGCAGCGCGACGGGGTCCTGCTCGACCACCAGCATGTCGCGGTGCTGGGGGCGGATGAAGGATTCGGCCACGGCATGGTCCAGGAACCGGAGCATGGCGTCGTAGTAGCCGGCCACGTTGAGCAGGCCGCAGGGCTTCTCGTGCATGTTCAGCTGGGCCCAGGTCCAGACCTCGAAGAACTCCTCCAGCGTGCCGGCGCCGCCGGGCAGGGCGATGAAGCCGTCGGCCTTGTCGATCATCATGGCCTTGCGCTCGTGCATGGTCTGCACCAGGTGCAGCTCGGTCAGGCCGCGATGCGCGTGCTCTTTCTTGAGCAGCAATTCGGGGATCACGCCGATCACGCGGCCGCCGCCGGCCAGCACTTCATTGGCGACCTCGCCCATGATGCCGACCACCGAGCCGCCGTAGACCAGGCCGATGTCGCGCTTGATCAGCTCGCGCGCCAGCGCGCGGGCCTGTTCGATGTAGTCGGGGCGGTTGCCGGGATTCGAACCGCAATAGACGCAGAGATTCTTCATTGTTCTGTCCGGAAAAGCGATAGTTTACGCAAGGTCGCGCGACGCTTCAGCCGGGGGCGGGGCGGTCTGGTCCCGCCGCCTGCCGGGCGTCGTGCCTGCCTGCCGCGGCCAGCAATTCCTGGTGATGGGTCTCGGCCCAGCGATCCAGCGCCAGCAGCGCGACGTTGAGCGAGCGGCCCAGTTCGCTCAGGCGGTAGCGCACGTGCGGCGGCACCGTGCGCAGATCCTCGCGCAGCAGCAGTCCGTGGCGCTCGAGATCGCGCAGGGTCTGCGTCAACACCTTCTGCGAGATGCCGTCGAGCCGGCGCAGCAATTCGCCGTTGCGCAGGGGGCCGTCGGCCAGCGCCGGCAGCAGCAGCGGCACCCACTTGCCGGAGATCAGTTCGAGCGCGTGGCGGGAGGGGCAGGCGGCGTTGAAGACGTCGGCGGTCGGCGCGGGCGTTGAGGGCGTGTCCATCGTTACCAGAAAGTGCGTACTGTTCCGCGCCCACTATAGCCCGTAAGCTGGGCGGTCCGAAGTCTGCACAGGAGGCCGCGATGGCCTGGTGGTTGTTGATCGCCGCGAGCGCGGCGGAAATCGTGATGGCGCTGGCCTTGAAGTACGCGCAAGGCTGGACGCGGCTGTGGCCCGGCGTGCTGGGCGTGGCGGCGGCGCTGGGCAGTGTGTTCCTGCTGACGCTGGCGCTGCGGCAGCTGCCGGCGGGCACGGCCTATGCGGTCTGGACCGGCATCGGCGCGACCGGCATCGCCGTGCTGGGCATCGCGCTGTTCGGGGAATCGGCGTCGCTGGCGCGGCTGGCCTGCATCGCGCTGATCATCGGCGGCGTGGCCGGATTGAAGGCGTTGGAAGGCTGAGGGCGGAAGCGCTGCCGCCGCTCATGTCGCGGCACGCGCGCCAGGGCCGACAGGCGCGGCCACGGCGCCGCAAGAGGATGCCGTGGCCCGCGTGCATGCTTACAGCTTGTCGGCCCAGAGGTCGTACTCATCGGCGTCGGTGACGCGCGTGCGCACCAGATCGCCGGGCTTGAGCGGTTCGTCCGAGCTGACGTAGACGCAGCCGTCGATCTCGGGCGCGTCGGCGCTGCTGCGGCCCACGGCGCCGTCCTCGTCGACTTCATCGATCAGCACGTCGATCTCGCGGCCGACCTTGGCCTGCAGGCGGCTGGCGGAGATGGCCTGCTGCTGTTCCATGAAGCGTTCCCAGCGTTCCTGCTTGACCTCGTCCGGCACGGGGTTGTCCAGCAGGTTCGCCGGCGCGCCTTCCACCGGCGAATATTGGAAACAGCCAACGCGGTCGAGCTGGGCTTCCTGCATCCAGTCCAGCAGGTACTGGAAGTCTTCCTCGGTCTCGCCGGGGAAGCCGACGATGAAGGTCGAGCGGATGGTCAGGTCCGGGCATTCCTCGCGCCAGCGCTTCACGCGCGCCAGCGTCTTGTCCTCGAAGGCCGGACGCTTCATGGCCTTCAGGATGCGCGGGCTGGCGTGCTGGAACGGAATGTCCAGGTACGGCAGCACCTTGCCTTCGGCCATCAGCGGAATGATCTCGTCGACGTGCGGGTAGGGATACACATAGTGCAGGCGCGTCCAGACGCCCATTTCGGACAAGGCCGTACAGAGCTCGGTCATGCGGGTCTTGACCGGGCGGCCGTTCCAGAAGCCGCTGCGGAACTTCATGTCCACGCCATAGGCGCTGGTGTCCTGCGAGATCACCAGCAGTTCCTTCACGCCGGCCTTGACCAGGCGCTCGGCCTCGCTGAGCACGTCGCCCACCGGACGGCTGACCAGGTCGCCGCGCATCGACGGGATGATGCAGAAGCTGCAACGATGATTGCAGCCTTCGGAGATCTTCAGGTAGGCATAGTGGCGCGGCGTGAGCTTGACGCCTTGCGGCGGCACCAGGTCCAGGTAGGGATTGTGGTCTTTCTTGGGCGGCGCGGCATTGTGCACGGCGCGCACCACTTCTTCATATTGCTGCGGTCCGGTCACGGCCAGCACGCTGGGGTGCACGTTGCGGATCACGGACTCTTCCACGCCCATGCAGCCGGTGACGATGACCTTGCCGTTCTCGGCCAGCGCTTCGCCGATGGCTTCCAGCGATTCGGCCTTGGCGCTGTCGATGAAGCCGCAGGTGTTGACGACCACGACATCCGCGTCGTTGTATTCGGGCGTGACTTCGTACCCTTCGGTGCGGAGCTGGGTCAGGATGCGTTCGGAGTCGACCAGGGCTTTCGGACAGCCCAGGCTGACGAAGCCGACTTTGGGGGAAGACATGGGATACCTCGGTGGGCGCTGCCGGCGCCGATGATCAAATAGTGCGCAATTTTAGCGCGGCGGGGCAGGGGGCGGTATTTTACCGGGTCGGGGGGCTCGGCGCAGGCAGGCGGGCCGAGTGGCGGGTCAGCGCTTGGGAATGAATCGCGTTGCAGTGTTGGCCATAGCCGTCCGGCCAGGTTCAGGCGGAACCGATCAGCACGTCTGCCGGTATATGCAGCCCATCATGCAGCCTGCGGATCATCGCCAGACTCAGTTCCCGGCGGCCGTTCAGCACTTCATAGACGCGGTTGCTGTTGCCGATGTAGGGCTTCATGTCTCCGACCGACAGGCCGGCCTGTTCCATGCGGAACTTGATCGCCTCGATCGGGCTGGGCGCTTTCAGCGGGAAGTGATCGACCTCGTAGCGCTCGATCAGGATCGAAAGCACGTCCAGTTTGTCGCCCGCTTCCGTGCCTGGCGCCGGATCGGCGTCCACGAGCGCGGAGGCCACCTTCAGGGCGGCAGCGTAATCCTGCTTGGTCCGGATCGGATGAATGTCCATGCTTGTCATCCCATGTCCACGGTTGTGACGTCTATCTTGTCGTATTCAGTATGCGTGCCGACGAACTTCACGTAGACGACGCCGATTCGGTACGCGATCGCGACGATCACGCGGTAGGTATTGCCCTTGATGTTGAACACCACCCTGTTCTTGCCCACGAAACTCGCCGACGCGTATTGGTCCTTGATGTCTTGGGGCCTGGTCCAGGTTGCTTGCGCGGCTTCGGCGTGCCATGCCAGCAGCGCTTGTTCGGCTTCAGCATGACGTTCGATGAACGTGAGCAGCGTCTTCTTGGCGATGATGCGCATGGCGGGTATTTTGGTCCCGATTTGGGACTGTGTCAATTCACTGGAAATGTCGGCAAGTGCCGCGTTTCCTTGAATCTACCGCGCGCGCCTTGTCAGGATCAGGCGCAGCGTGACCAATTTGGCCCTCTTTCGGCAGCGAACCTCACTGCGCCCCGCGCCGATACAGCGCCAGCGTGGCGGCCAGGCCCATCATCAGGCTGCCGCAGACGCGGTTCATCCAGCGCAGGCCGGCGCCGCGGAAGGCGCGCACCAGCTGCGCGCCCAGCGTGGCGTAGGCCAGCATGGTCGCGACGTTCATCAGCGCCAGCACGGCGGCCAGGGTGGCGTACTGGGCGAACAGCGGCGCGGCGGGATTGATGAATTGCGGCAGGAAGGCGGACATGAACAGCAGCGCCTTCGGATTGGTCAGCGCCACCATGAAGCTGCGCAAGCCCAGCTTGAAGCCGCTGGCATGGCGCGCGCCGGTATCGTCGGCCGGCATGACGAAGGCGGCGTCCGAGCGCAGCATCTTCCAGCCCAGCCAGGCCAGGTAGGCCGCGCCAACCCATTTGACCGCCTGGAAGGCGACCTCGGACGCCGCCAGCAGCACGCCCAGGCCGGAGGCCACCGCGCCTACCAGGATCATGTCCGCCAGCACCGCGCCGGCCATGCCCCAGCAGGCGACGCGCACGCCGTGGCGCGAGCCGTTGCTCATGGCCAGCAGCACGGTGGGGCCGGGGGTGACGATGGCGACGGCCGAGGCCAGGATGAACAGCAGCAGGGTGGCGGTGGACATGAAGGGGCTCCGTGGCAAGCGGTCAGTGTGACCGTGCCGGCGCGGTTCGTCCAGCGTCTGCCCGGCGTCCCCCGCCGGCGCGGCAGCCGCCGCCGGGCTACCATAGCGGTCTTATCCCTTGATTTCCTGCCATGTCCACGCGTTCCGACACCCCCCATCTGGCCCCGCCGCTATCCTCTGTCCTGCTTTCCTGCGCGGGGGTGATCGAAGAGGTCCTGGACGGCCGGTCCCTGACCGAGGCGCTGGCCGACGTCGATGGCGCGCTGCGACCGGCGGTGCAGGCGGTGTCGTTCCACGCGATGCGCTACCTGGGCTGGGCCGACGCGGTCGGGCGGGAACTGGTGCAGCGCTATCCCAACGTCCTGTTCGAGTCCCTGCTGCTGGTGTCGCTGACCCTGCTGAAGGCGGAAGGCGAGGCCGCGGCCGCCGTGCCGGGCATGCCGGTCTACGCGCCGCACACGGTGGTGGACCAGGCCGTGACGGCCGCGTCCAAGGCCCGCGCCCTGGCTGCGTTCAAAGGGTTGCTCAACGGCTGCCTGCGCCGCTTCCTGCGCGAACGCGAGGCGCTGGCGGCGGCCGTGGCCGACAGCCCCGAGGCCCAGTGGAACCACCCGGGCTGGTGGGTCAAGCAGCTGCGCGTGGCTTATCCGCAGCACTGGCAGGCGATCCTGCAGGCCGCCAATCTGCCGGCCCCGCTGACCTTGCGCGTGAACCGCCGCCGCGCCAGCCGCGAACAGGTGCTGGCCGCGTTCCAGGACGCCGGCCTGGCGGCCGAGCCGGTGGGCGCGGCCGGCCTGGTGGTGGCGACGCCCCGGCCGGTGGTCCAGCTGCCGGGCTTCGCCGAGGGCTGGTGGTCGGTCCAGGACGCCGGCGCGCAACGGGCCGCCGAATTGCTGGCTCCGGCTGACGGCATGCGGGTGCTGGACGCCTGCGCGGCCCCGGGCGGCAAGACCGCCCACCTGCTGGAGCTGGCGGACATCGACCTGCTGGCCCTGGACGCCGACGCCAGTCGCCTGGAGCGGGTCGGCCAGAACCTGGACCGTCTTGGTCTGGGCGGCGACCGGGTGCGGCTGCAGGCCGCCGACGCCGCCGACCTGGACGCCTGGTGGGACGGCAAGCCCTTCGACGCCGTGCTGGCCGACGTGCCGTGCACCGCATCTGGCATCGTGCGGCGCCATCCCGACATCCGCTGGCTGCGCCGCGAAAACGACCTGCGCCGCACCGCCGCGTTGCAGACCCGCATCCTGGATGCCCTGTGGCGCACCGTGGCGCCGGGCGGGCGCCTGCTGTACGTGACCTGCTCGGTGTTCCCGATCGAGGGCACGCGCCAGGCGCTGGAATTCCTGCAGCGCCACCCCGAGGCCCGGCGACTGGACGCGCCCGGCCAACTGCTGCCTGTTGCGGTCGATGCAACACCGGCCGAGCAACAGGACGGATTTTTCTACGCCTTGTTTGCCAAGCCGTCCTGAATCGCCAAGAATAAGGGGCATAACGGTGTAGCGGTGTCGTATGTCCATCATTTCGCGCTTATTTTTCGGGTTGTTGCTGGCTTCTTCCTTGCTGTTTCTCATGCCGGGCGGGCAGGCGCACGCTTCCGAGCCGCGCGTCGTCAGCGTCCAGCCCGCTGTGCGCGACGGCAAGCTCCAGATCGACGCCGACGTGGAATTCGAGCTGAACCAGCAATTGCGCGATGCCGCCCAGCGCGGCGTGCCGCTGTACTTCACCGCCGACCTCACCATCACCCGCGATCGCTGGTGGTGGTTCAACAAATCCCTGGTTGACACCACCCGCACCTGGCGCGTGACCTACAACGCGCTGACGCGGCAATGGCGGGCGGGCGTGGGCGAGCTGAGCTTCCCCGTGGCCTCGCTGGACGACGCCATGAGCGTGATCCGGCACATCCGCAACTGGCAGGTGGCCGACGCCGACGATTTCGATGAAGACACCCGTTACGACGGCCAGCTGCGCCTGCGGCTGGATACCTCGCTGTTGCCCCGGCCCTTCCAGGTGAACGCGCTGAACAGCAGTTCCTGGATTCAGGCCACCCCCTGGGTCGATTTTGTCTTCGAGATCAACGGCTTGGAGAAAGACCCATCATGAGGTTGCTGCTCAGGCTGGCCCTGGTGGTGGGCGCCATCAGCGGCCTGGGGCTGCTGGGCCTGTTGGCCTGGTCCACCGGCAATGCCTCGCGCTTCGCGCGCTATTACGACGTCCTGCTGATCCTGAACGGGATCTTCGCGCTGGCGCTGTTCGTCTGGGTGGTGGCGCTGACCGTGCGGCTGGCGCGGCAGATCCGCCGCCGGCAGTTCGGCGCTCGCCTGACCGCTCGCTTCGCGCTGGCCTTCGCGCTGATCGGCGTGGTGCCGGGCGCGCTGATCTACACCGTGTCGGTGCAGTTCATGTCGCGCTCCATCGAATCCTGGTTCAACGTGCGGGTGGACACGGCGCTGGAGGCGGGCCTGAACCTGGGCCGCGCCGCGCTGGATTCCCAGCTGGCGGACCTGGACGCCCGCGCCCGCTCGATGGCGGTGGAGCTGAACCGCAATACCGACGTGGGCGTGTCGCTGGCCCTGACCCGGCTGCGCGAGGCCAACGGCGTGCAGGAGGCCATGGTGTTCACCGGCAGCGGGCGGATGGTGGCGTTTTCCACCAATCAGTATGGCCAGCTGCTGCCGGCCATGCCGCCGGCGGCCGTTCTGAACCAGCTGCGGGTGGCCCGAGGCTATTCGGCGGCCGAAGCCGACGATCCCGTCACGGCCGGCGCCGACGGCGGGTTGCATTTGCGCGTCATCATTCCTCTGACCGGCCCCGATCGCTACGACAGTCCGCTGAGCGCGGCCCCCGAGCCGCGCTGGCTGCAGCTGCTCCAGCCCGTGCCGGAGCAGATCGCGCACAATGCCAATCAGGTCCAGCAGGGCTTTCGCGACTACCAGGAGCTGGCCCTGTCGCGGCTGGGCCTGCGCAAGCTCTACGGCATCACGCTGACGCTGGCGCTGCTGCTGGCCGCCTTCGGCGCCATCGCCGTGGCGCTGTCGCTGTCCAAGCGCCTGGTGCGCCCGTTGCTCAGCCTGGCCGCCGGCACGCAGGCCGTGGGCGTGGGCGACTACCGGCCGCTGCCCGAGCCGCCCGAACGCGACGAAGTCGGCCAGCTGACCCGCTCGTTCAACGCCATGACGCGCCAGCTGGACGAGGCCCGCCGCATGGTCGAGAGCAACCGCCAGCAGCTGGAACGCTCCAACGTCTATCTGGAAAGCGTGCTGTCGAACCTGTCTTCCGGCGTGCTGGCGTTCGACGAGTCCTTCCGCGTCACCACCGTCAACCAGGGCGCGCAGACCATCCTGCAGGCCGATCTGCGCTCGGTCATCGGCCGGCCGCTGGAAACCGTGGGCGGCATGCTGGAGTTCGCCAACGTCGTGCGCCAGGCCTTTTCGGCCCACGCGGCGGTGGGCTCCGAGCGCCAGCACTGGCAGCAGCAGTTCGAGATCACGCCGGTCGCCTCGGCCGACGGCGACATCGCGCCCCAGCCGCTGACGCTGCTGGCGCGCGGCACCCACCTGCGGGTGGACGGCCGCGGCAACGGCTACCTGGTCGTGTTCGACGATATCACCGAGGTGATTTCCGCCAACCGCACCGTGGCCTGGGGCGAGGTGGCGCGCCGGCTGGCCCACGAGATCAAGAATCCGCTGACGCCGATCCAGCTGTCGGCCGAGCGGCTGGCCATGAAGCTGGAAGGCAAGCTGCCGCCGGCCGAGGCGCAGATCGTCGAGCGCTCGACCAATACCATCGTCAACCAGGTGGCCTCGCTCAAGCAGATGGTGGACGATTTCCGCGAGTACGCGCGCACGCCGCCGGCCGTCATGCAGCGCATCGATTTCAACGCCCTGGTGGCCGACGTGCTGTCGCTGTACGGCTGGGACCCCGAGGGCGGCGGCGCTGGCCGCTTCGGCGAGAAGGCCCTGAACCTGGACGTGACGCTGGAAGCCGGTCTGCCGGCCATCGAGGGCGACCCGACGCAGCTGCGCCAGGTCATCCACAATCTGCTTTCCAACGCCCGCGACGCCATCGCCGAGCTGGGCGGGGAAGGGCGGGTCAGCGTGACGACCCAGCTCATGCGCAGCGAGCAGCCGGACCGCGCCGACCAGCAGGCGCTGCGTTTCACGGTGGCCGACACCGGCCCGGGCTTCCCGCCGCAGGTGCTGCAGCGGGCCTTCGAGCCCTACGTCACCACCAAGTCCCACGGGACTGGGTTAGGATTGGCGATCGTGCGCAAGATCGTTGAAGAACATGGCGGCCGGATCGACCTTGCCAACCGCAAGGACGGCGGCGCGCGGATTTCCATCTTGTTGACCCGGCTCGCGCCGGGAGCCGATACTATGGACGCGACCGCGCAAGAAAAGGATAATGCGGCTACGCAATAGGTGGATGCTTTATGGCCAGAATCCTGGTGGTTGACGACGAAGTCGGTATTCGCGAACTCTTGTCGGAAATCCTTTACGACGAAGGACACACGGTCGAACTGGCCGAAAACGCGGCGCAAGCGCGCGCCGCGCGCCTTCGCATGCGTCCCGACCTGGTGTTGCTGGACATCTGGATGCCCGACACCGATGGCGTGAGCCTGCTCAAGGAATGGGCCTCGCAGGGCATGCTGGACATGCCGGTGATCATGATGAGCGGCCACGCCACCATCGACACTGCGGTCGAGGCCACCCGCATCGGCGCCATGGATTTCCTGGAAAAGCCGATCACGCTGCAGCGCCTGCTCAAGACCGTCGCCGCCGGCCTGGCGCGCGGCCGCGCGCCGCATCCGGCGCCAGCGGCCGCCCATCCGGCCATCGCCAGCGCCGCCGTGGCCCTGGAAGACGAGCTCGACCCGCCGCCCCTGAGCACCGCGTCGGCCGGCGAAGTGCCCGTCACGTCCAACGGCCAGCTGGGCAGCATCTCGCTGGACCAGCCCCTGCGCGAGGCGCGCGACGAGTTCGAGCGCATCTATTTCGAATACCACCTGGTCCGGGAAAGCCACAGCATGACCCGGGTGTCCGAGCGCACCGGCCTCGAACGCACCCACCTCTACCGCAAGCTCAAGCAATTGGGCATCGAGTCGGCCCGCAAGCGGGGCGCATGAAGATCCTGATCATGGGCGCTGGGCGCGTAGGCACCAGCGTGGCGGAAAACCTGGTGTCCGAGGAAAACGACATCACGGTCATCGATTCCGATCCCAGTCAGCTGCAATACCTGCAAGAGCACTTCGACCTGCGCGTGGTCCATGGCGACGGCGCGCAGGTGTCGGTGCTGGAGACCGCCGGCGCGGCCGACACCGACCTGTTCATCGCCTGTGCCGCGTCCGACACCGCCAACATGGTGGCGTGCAAGATCGCGCGCCAGCTGTTCAACATCCCGCGGCGCATCGCCCGCATCCGCTCGGCCGAGTTTCCCGAGCATCCCGAGCTGATGAGCGACGAGGGCTTCTGCATCGACGCCCTGATCAGTCCGGAGCGCAGCGTCACCACCTATCTGCACAGCCTGATCGAATTCCCGGAAGCCTTGCAGGTGGTGGAATTCGCCGAAGGCCGCGTCAGCGTGGTGACCGTGCGCGTCGGCCACGGCAGCCCGATGGCCCACCATTCCATCGACAAGCTGCGCGAGGTCTGGCCGGACGTGACCGCGCGCGTGATCGACGTGCTGCGTGGCGGGCGTCCGGTGCGCGGCGGCAGCGGCACCGTGATAGCGCCGGGCGACGAGGTGGTGCTGCTGGTCGATACCCGCCATGCGCGCCGCGCCGTGCGCCAGCTGCGCGAGGCCGAGAAGGCCGTGCGCCGCGTCATGATCGCCGGCGGCGGCAACATCGGCCTGCGGCTGGCGCGCCAGCTGGCCGACGAGAACTACAGCGTGCGCCTCATCGAGCGGGACCCCAAGCGCTGCGAGTACCTGGCCACGCAGCTGCCCGACAACGTGCTGGTGCTGCACGGCAGCGGCACCGACGAAGGCCTGCTCGAGCGCGAGAACATCGAGGACATGGACACCTGGCTGGCGCTGACCAGCGACGACGAGGACAACATCATGTCCTCGCTGCTGGCCAAGCGGCTGGGCGCGCGCAAGGTGATCGCGCTGATCAACCGCCAGGCCTACGGCGAACTCATGCAGGGCAGCCATATCGACATCGCCGTGTCGCCGTCGCACGCCACCATGAGCGAGCTGCTGCGCCACGTGCGGCGCGGCGACGTGGCCGCGGTGCACCGGCTGCGCCAGGGCGTGGCCGAGGCGCTGGAGGCCATCGCCCACGGCGACCGCTCCAATTCCAAGGTGGTGGGACGCCCGGTGGGCCAGATCAGCCTGCCCAAGGGCGCCAGCATCGGCGCGCTGGTGCGCGGCGACGAGATCATCCTGCCCGACGCGGACACCGTGATCGAGACCGACGACCACGTGATCGTGTTCGTGCCGTCGCGCAAGCAGATGCCGCGCGTGGAAAAGCTGTTCCAGGTTTCCGCCTCTTTCTTCTAGCACGGACATGAAGCGCGTACTGGCCACCCTCTACATACTGGGCCTGACCATGGTGATGTTCGCCTTCACCATGCTGATCCCGCTGGTGGTGGCCTACGTCGGCCAGGACGCGGCGCGCGACGCCTTCCTGCACGGTTTCCTGCTGTCGATCGGCATCGGCGGCGGGCTGGCGGTGCTGACGCGGCGCAACCGCAGCGAGCTGCGGGCGCGCGATGGCTTCGTGCTGGTGTCGGCCGTGTGGGCCGGCCTGCCGCTGCTGGCGGCGATCCCGCTGATGCTGTATTTCCATCGCGCCGGCATGCCGCTGTCCTTCACCGGCGCCTATTTCGAGGCCATGTCCGGCCTGACCACCACCGGCGCCACCGTGCTCACCAACCTGGACGCGCTGCCGCCGTCCATCAACCTGTGGCGCGCCACGCTGATCTGGATCGGCGGCATGGGCATCCTGGTGCTGGCCGTGGCCATTCTGCCGCTGCTGGGCGTGGGCGGCCATCAGGTCGTGCGCGCCGAGACGCCGGGCCCGATGAAGGACGAGCGCCTGACGCCGCGCATCGCCAGCACCGCCAAGGCGCTGTACGCGGTGTACTTCGTCTTCTCCATCCTTTGTTTCCTGTCCTACCGGGCCGTGGGCCTGTCCTGGTTCGAGGCCTGGTGCCACATGGCCACCACCATGGGCCTGGGCGGCTTTTCCACCTGGGACGACGGTTTCGCCCACTTCGATTCGGTGCCGGTGGAAATCGTGGCCATGGTGTTCATGCTGATTGCCGGCATCAACTTCGCCACCCACTTCAACGCCTTCCGCCAGCGCAGCGCGCGGGCCTACCTGCGCTGCCCCGAGGCCATTCCTTACCTGGTGGTCGTGCTGGGCGTGGGGCTGGTGATCTCGGTGTTCCTGTACGTCAAGGGCGTCTACGCCGAGCCGCTGCAGGCGCTGCGCTACGGCATGTTCAACACCATATCCATGGCGACCACCACGGGCTACGCCAACACCGATTTCGCCCAGTGGCCGCTGTTCGCGCCGCTGACCATGCTGCTACTGTCGGGTTTCGCCACCTCGGCCGGCTCGACCGGCGGCGGCATCAAGATGATCCGCGCCATCCTGCTGATCAAGCAGGCGCGCAACGAGCTTGTCACCATGTTGCATCCCCACGCGGTCAGTCCGGTGCGGATCAACGGCCGGGCGGTGGAAGCCCGGACCATGGCCTCGGTGCTGGCCTTCATGCTGTTCTACGGGCTGTCCATCGCGGTGTTCACCAGCCTGCTGCTGCTGTCCGGCCTGGATCCCATCACGGCCTTCTCGGCCGTGTTCGCCAGCGTCAACAACACCGGCCCCGGGCTGGGCCCGGTCGGCCCCATGGGCAACTTCGCCGTGTTGTCCGACTTCCAGATCTGGGTCTGCACCTTCGCCATGCTGATCGGGCGGCTGGAACTGCTGACCGTGCTGGTGCTTTTCACGCCGATTTTCTGGCGGAAATAGGCCCCCGGCCGTCCGCGCGCGGGCCGTTTTTGGCCCGAAATTGATAGGTAATTACCCTAATCAGGGTAATCCCATCCCCGCTCGAAAGCCCCGTTAGGACTGGTCCGATCGGATGAATTGGCCGGCAAGCCCCGCCGTTCCTACGCTGTAAGTGCTTGCTCACATGGCGCCGAGGGAAGAGTTTGTGTGTTTCTTGATGTTGCATACAAATGTCACGATTCTCCATCTTATTGCCACAAACCTGCGGCTATCATGCGTCCATAAGTCGTCGTCTAGCGCCCCCCGGGAAGTTGCCGGGCTTCAAGGCCGAACGACGCATTCCCTCATCAAACATCCGAAGGAGTCAGAGATGGAACAGATTCCGTTCGTTTCGTCGGCCCCGAACACCCTGGGCATCGAGCTCGAGCTGCAACTGATCGACCCGACCAGCTACGACCTGACGGCAGCTTCCGACGAGCTGCTGGCCCAGATGGCCAACCACCCCATCGCCGACCGCGTCAAACCGGAAATCACGCGGTCCATGATCGAACTGAATTCCTCGGTGCATGAGCACCCCATGGGCCTCCTGGCCGAGATGCGCGAGATGCGCGATGCGCTGGTCGAGGCGGCGGACGCCGTCGGCGTTTCCGTGGCGGGCGGCGGCGCCCACCCGTTCATGCGCTGGCAGGAACGCTCCATTTCCGACACGCCGCGCTTCCAGTACCTGGCCGAAATGTACGGTTACCTAGCGCGTCAATTCACCGTGTTCGGCCAGCACATCCACCTGGGCGTGAAAAGCGGGGACGACGCCATCCGGCTGGTGCGCCGCCTGTCGCCCTATGTGCCCCATTTCATCGCGCTGTCGGCGTCCTCGCCCTATTGCGAGGGCGTGGACACGCTGTTCTCGTGCTCGCGCCTGAACGCCGTCAACAGCTTCCCGCTGGCCGGCCACATGCCACCGGAGGTGAAGGACTGGTACCAGTTCGAGGCCCACCTGTCGCAACTGCGCGCCTATGGCCTGGCCGAGAGCATCAAGGACCTGTACTGGGACATCCGGCCCAAGCCTGAATTCGGCACGGTCGAGATCCGTGTCTGCGACACGCCGCTGACGGTCGAGCGCGCGTGCCAGATCGCCGCCCTGGCCCAGGCCCTGGCGGTGCTGCTGATGCGCGAGCCCGAACCCAGTGACAAGGCCTGGCTGTCCTATCGCAGCAATCATTTCCAGGCCTGCCGTTTCGGCCTGCAGGGCAGCTATGTCACGCCCGACGGCCAGCGCATGCGCCTGATCGACCATCTGCGCGCGCTGTTCCAGCGCCTGATGCCGGTGGCCGAAGAGCTGGGCACCGGCGACATGATCGCGGCCCTGCGCGACGACGCCATGCGCAGCGGCAACGATTCGCGCTGGCTGCGCAACCAGTTCCACCGCCTGCGCGACCTGCCGCTGGTGGTGGAGGCCATGTCCACGGCTTGGCGCGGCTCGAACCGCGAGCCGGCGCCGGCCGAGCCGGCCGCCGTGTTGCGCCGGCGCATTCGCGCCACGTCCGAGCCCATGGCCGCGCTGCCCGGCGCGGAGCCGGGCGTCATCGTGCCCGACCGCCTGCATTGAACTCGGCGGAGGAGTATGAACAGGGGCCTGCGGGCCCCTTTTTCTTTGGTCGTGGGACGTTCTCAGGCAATCCGTGCCTGGGCGGCACGGGCGTTCCCGTCCGGTTGCGCCGTGGCCTGCCCGGCGCGGCGGCGCTGGTGGCCGTGCCGGTTCAGGGATTGCGGGGCTGGCGTCCGCCGATGGCGCTGACCGACAACCGCGTCTCGCCGGTGGCGGCGCGGTGCGCGGCGGCCCGCCAGGCATGGCCGTAGGCCACTTCGATGCTCAGCGCGATCACGCCGTCGGGGCGGCGCTGGGCTTCCAGCGCCGCATAGAGCCGGTCGCGCCAGTTCCGGCCCACCAGCCCGCCGCGGCGGCCTTCGGCGGGATTGCCGCCCAGCGCGCGCACGTCCTGCAGCAGTTTTTCCGGGCTGCGGTAGGTGAGT
The DNA here is from genome assembly GCF_043119405.1 of Achromobacter sp. 413638. Lineage (NCBI taxonomy): Bacteria > Pseudomonadati > Pseudomonadota > Betaproteobacteria > Burkholderiales > Alcaligenaceae > Achromobacter > Achromobacter sp. 413638. Next base: position 4,169 of record NZ_JBICCO010000096.1, on the reverse strand, counting down.
GTCAGGATTTCCTGATCCATCACCGGATCGGCGAAGCCGTTTTCCACCAGCAGGTCGCCGAAGTCGTGCATGTCCACGAAGGACGGCGTGGCGGTGCGCAGGCCGGCATCGGCCAGCGCCTGGCGCAGCTCGCGCAGCGTGGCCGGTCCCAGACAGGAGAACATGGCCAGCCCGCCGACCTTCAGCACGCGCCGCCATTCGGCCAGCGCCGCGTGCGGCGCGCGGTGCCAGTGCAGGGCCAGGTTGGACCAGACCAGCTCCAGCGATTCCGGCGCCAGGCCGGTCTGCGCCAGGTCGCCATTGATGAAGGCGGGCGCGGCCGGGCCACGGCGCGCCAGCTTGCCGATCCAGGCGCCCAGCCCGCCCGGCGCGTGGCGCTTGCGCGCGGCGGCCAGCAGCGGCTCGCAGTTGTCCAGGCCGGTGTAGGCCGCGTCCGGATAGCGCTCACGCAGCAGCGGCAGGTTGTCGCCCGCGCCACAGCCCGCGTCCAGCATGGCCTGCGGCGCCAGCCGGATGTATTGCAGCCGGCCCAGCATGCGGCGGGCGACTTCGCCATAGAGGAACTGGGCCTCGGACAGGTCGCCACGGCGCGCGAACTGGCGCGGCACGTCGGCGCTGACGATGGGCAGGGTGGGCAGGGGGGCGGATTCGGGAAGGGACATTTCGGTCGCGCCCGCGTCGGAAGGGGCGGGCGGAACATGATTTGATGACGGGATGGCAGACATTATTGCGCATCCGGGCCGCCCGTCCCGATTTCCCCTACGACGCGCCGGCCGACAACTGTGGTCGCGGCTGGCATCGGCCATGGGCTGCGATTGTCCGCTGTGCGGCGCGCGGGTGCGGGGCGCGCGCCTGTGCGCGGGCTGCGAGGCCGACGTCACCCGTAGCTGCCGTGAGCCGGGCGCGCGTTGTCCGCGCTGCGCGCAGCGCCTGCGCCAGCCGGCCCCGCTGTGCGCGGGCTGCCTGAGCCGGCCGCCCGCCTACCTGCGCGCCATCGTGGCATTCGACTACGAGCCGCCGGGCGTGGCCCTGATCGGTCAGTTGAAGACCCGGCTGCGCCTGTCGCTGGCGCCGGTGCTGGCGCGCCTGCTGGGGGCGGCCGTCGCCCGGGAGGCACCCCTGCCTGCCGATGCGGTGCTGGCTGCCGTGCCGGCCAGCCGGGCCTCGCTGCGTCGGCGCGGCATGAACCCGGCCATGGAGATCGCCCGCAGCCTGGCGACCGCGCTGGATCTGCCGCTGCGGCCGGGCGCGCTGCTGCGCCTGCGCGAAACGCCACGGCAGGCGGGGCTGGGCCGGCGCGAGCGCCGCGCCGCCCTGGCCGGCGTGTTTCGCGGGCAGGGCGTGCGCGGCCGGCACGTGGCGTTGGTGGACGACGTGATGACCACGGGCAGCACCGCCGAGGCCGCCGCCCAGGCCCTGTTGGCGGCCGGCGCGCTCAGCGTGATCGTGCTGGCCGTCGCGCGCACGCCGGGGCGCGGGTCGTGAGCAGCCTGGATACGCGGCCGCGCGCGTTCCGCAGAGGCACGGGTACGATCCAGGCTGCGCGCATCGGCCAGGGCGTGGCCGGCCGCCATGGAGAAATCGGCGACAATTCCGCACGGGCGCGGTCCGACTCGCGCCCTTGCCTGCACGCTTGCTCCCACTGACTTTTTTCCTGCCCATGTTCCACGTCATCCTCGTTTGCCCCGAGATTCCGCCCAACACGGGTAACGCCATCCGCCTGTGCGCCAATACCGGCGCGCAGCTGCATCTGGTGCGGCCGCTGGGGTTCGAGCTGGACGATGCGCGCATGCGCCGCGCGGGCCTGGACTACCATGAGTGGCAGCCGGTGCGGGTGCACGACACGCTGGGAGAGGCGCTGGCCGACACGGGCGCGGCGCCCGCCGGCATCTATGCGCTGACCACGCATGCGCAGCGCAGCGTGGCGGATGTGGCCTTCAAGCCGGGCGACGTATTCGTGTTCGGCCGCGAGTCCGCCGGGCTGTCGGACGCGCATCAGGCGCTGTTCCCGCCGCAGCAGCGGCTGCGGCTGCCCATGCGCGCCGGGCAGCGCAGCCTGAACCTGTCGAACGCGGTCGCGGTGACCGTGTTCGAGGCCTGGCGTCAGCAGGGTTACGACGGCGGGTCCTAATCCAGCGACAGGTTCAGCTTCTGGATCACCTGGTCCCAGCGTGCTTTTTCATTCTTGATTCGGCTGGTCAGCGCTTCCGGCGTGGACGGCGCGGGCGTGAAGTACTGCAGTTCCATCTGCTTGCGCACCGCCGGGCTGTCGATGATGCGGGCCAGCTCGGAGTTCAGCCGCTCGATCACGGGCGTGGGCGTGCCGGCGGGCGCCAGCACCGCGTTCCACGAGATCGCCTCGAAATCCGGGTAGCCCTGCGCGGCCATGGTCGGAATGCCCGGCAGGGCGGCGCTGGGTTCCAGGCTGGTCACGGCCAGTAGCCTGACCTTGTTGTCGCGGGTCTGCGGCACGGCGATGGCGGGCACCATGAAGCCGGCCTGCACGTCGCCGCCGATGATGGCGGTGATGACCTGCGGGAAACCGGAGTACGGGATGTGGGCCAGGTCGACGCCGGCGCGTTCCTTGAACATCTCCATCGCCAGATGCGCCGAGCTGCCGGGGCCGACCGAACCGTAGTTCAGCGAGTTGCCGCGGCTCTTGACCAGCTTGACGAAGTCCTTGACGTTGTCGACCTGCAGGCTGGACGGCACCACCAGCACGTTGGGGCTGGTGCCTACCAGCGAGACCGGCGCCAGGTCGCGCAGCGGGTCGTAGCCGAGCGTCTTCTTGTACAGCGTGGGGGCGGTGACCAGCGGGCCGTTGATCGTGTAGAGCAGCGTGTAGCCATCCGGCTTGGCCTGCGCCACGATGCGGGTGCCGATATTGCCGCCGGCGCCCGGCTTGTTGTCGACCACGATGGGCTGGCCCAGCGCCTGCGACAGCGGCTCGGAGATCGTGCGCGCCAGGATGTCGGGCGAGGAGCCGGGCGGGAAGGGCACCACCAGATGGATCGGGTGGTCAGGCCAGTCGGCGTGGGCGGCGGCGGGCAGGGCGGCGGCCAGGCTCAGGCACAGGCCGCGCAGCAGGCGGCCGACCCGGAACTTGCGGGCTTGCAACATGGATGAGGTCTCCAGGAGGGTCGTGACGTAGGTCTTGTTATGGGGTGGCGGCCGGGTCCGCGCTTTCGTAGCGGGCGTCGCGCGCCAACAGCGCCGACACCGCCGTCATGGGGGCCACGCCTTCGAACAGCACGGCGCAGACGGCTTCCGTGATGGGCAGCTCGACGCCGGCGGCGCGCGCCCGGTCCAGCGCGGCCTGGGCGCAGCGCACGCCCTCGGCGGTGATGCCGCTGGCCAGGATGTCGGCCAGCTTGCGGCCGGCGCCGATCTCCAGGCCCACGCGGCGGTTGCGCGACAGTTCGCCGGTGGCGGTGAGCACCAGGTCGCCCAGGCCGGTCAGGCCGGAGAAGGTCTCGGCCTGCGCGCCCAGGGCCACGCCCAGTCGCGCCATCTCGGCCAGGCCGCGGGTGATCAGCGCCGCGCGGGCATTGGTGCCCAGCGCCAGGCCGTCGCCGATGCCGCAGGCGACGGCGATCACGTTCTTGAGCGCGCCGCCGACCTCCACGCCTACCAGGTCGGCGCTGGCGTACACGCGCAGCGCGGCGCCATGGAAGGCCTGGATGGTGCGTTCGCGCACGGGCGCGGCGCTGCTGGCGATGGTCAGCGCCACCGGCAGGCCCTGCGCGACTTCGCGCGCGAAGGACGGTCCGGACAGCACGCCGCATTGGGCCTGCGGCAGCGCTTCGCGCACGATCTCGTGCGGCAGGCGGGCGGTGCCGGCTTCAAAGCCCTTGCAGGTCCAGACGATGGGGGTGTCTTGCAGGCCCAGCTCGGGCAGCCGGCTTGCCAGCTCGGCGCAGAGGGCGCCCAGCCCGGCCACGGGCACGCCCAGCACGATCAGGCCGGCGCCGCCGTCCTGTCGCAGGCTGGCGAGCGTGGCGTCGAGGTCGCTGGAATATTGCAGTGCCGGCGGCAGGGCAATGCCGGGCAGGTAGCGTTCGTTTTCCCGCCGCGCCGCGAGGGCGGATGCCTGGGCGGCGTCGCGCGCCCAGAGCACGGTGGGGTGGGGGGGGGGGGGGGGCGGCCCCCCCGCCGGGGCCCCCCCCAAC
>NZ_JBICCO010000095.1:0-25236 GCF_043119405.1 Achromobacter sp. 413638 | reverse complement strand
GGTGCGGCGGGGGGGGGGGGTGGCGGGCCGCGCCGCCGCGGGGCCCCCCCCCGCCGCGCCGCCCGAAGGCGTCGAACCGGCCGACCTGGGGCCGGGCGACATGCTGGCCATCCTGTACACCTCCGGCACATCCGGCCTGTCCAAGGGCGTGTGCTGTCCGCATGCGCAATTCTGGTGGTGGGGCCTGATCGCCGCGCGCAACCTGGAGATCCGCGGCGAGGACGTGCTCTACACCAGCCTGCCGCTGTTCCACACCAATGCGTTGAACGCCTGTTTCCAGGCGCTGGTGACGGGCGCGTCCATCGTCTGCGACGAGCGTTTCTCGGTCAGCCGATACTTCGACCGGCTTGAGCAGACCGGCGCCACGGTGACCTACCTGCTGGGCGCGATGGTGCCCATGCTGCTGGCGCGCGAGCCCGCGCCGGCCGAACGCCGCCACCGCGCGCGCATCGCGCTGGCGCCGGGCGTGCCCGAGCGCTTTCACGGCGAATTCCTGCGTCGCACCGGATTGGCGCTGCTGGAAGGCTACGGCTCCACCGAGACCAATTTCGCGCTGGGGGGGGTGCTGGCCGAGCAGCGCCCGGGCACCATGGGCCGGGTCGCGCCCGAGTTCGAGGCCTGCGTGGCCGACGAGCACGACGCGCCGGTGCCGGACGGCCAGCCCGGCGAGCTGCTGCTGCGGGCGCGCCCGCCTTACGCCATCGCCACCGGCTACTTCGCCATGGCGGACAAGACGGTCGAGGCCTGGCGCAACCTGTGGTTCCACACCGGCGACCGGGTGGTGCGCGACGCCGACGGCTACTACCGCTTCCTGGACCGCATGAAGGACGCGATCCGCCGGCGCGGCGAGAACATCTCTTCCTACGAGGTGGAACAGGTGCTGCTGGCGCATCCGGCCATCGCGGCCGTGGCGGTCTACGCCGTGCAATCCGAGCTGGCCGAGGACGAGGTCATGGCGGCGCTGATCTACAAGCCGGGCAGCAAGGTGGCGCACGCGGAGCTGCTGGATTTCTGTCAGCCGCGCATGCCGTACTTCGCGGTGCCACGCTATCTGCGCGCGCTGGACGAACTGCCGCGCACCGAGAACGGCAAGATTCGCAAGTTCAAGCTGCGCGACGAAGGCGTGACGGCCGACACCTGGGACCGCGACAAGGCGGGCTACAAGGTGTCGCGCTAGGGCGGTGCAGGGACTACACAACATACACAAGGGGCGGCAATGACGATGGCAGACAATTTGGCGGAACAGGCCGCCAGCGAGGAAGCCGCGCGCAAGCGGCGCACGCGGCGCGTGGTGGTGGCCTCGGTGGCGGGCAACGCCATGGAGTGGTACGACTTCTTCATCTACGGCACGGCGGCGGCGCTGGTGTTCGGCGAGCTGTTCTTTCCCAAGGGCACCGACCCGCTGCTGGGCACCATGGGCGCCTTCGCCGGCTTCGCGGTGGGCTTCCTGGCGCGGCCACTGGGCGGCGTGATCTTCGGCCACATCGGCGACCGCTACGGCCGCAAGCTGGCGCTGGAATGGACGCTGGGCCTGATGGGCGTGGCCACCTTCCTGATCGGGCTGCTGCCCACCTATGAGCAGGCCGGCCTGTGGGCGCCGGCGGCGATGGTGGCGCTGCGCGTGATGCAGGGCGCGGCCGCGGGCGGCGAGTGGGGCGGCGGCGTGCTGCTCATCAGCGAGGCCGTAGGCGGCCGGCGGCGCGGCTACTTCTCGTCGTTCAGCCAGCTGGGCGTGGCCGGCGGCTTCGTGCTGTCGTCCGGCGTCTTCATGTTGGCGCAGCAGTTGCCGCAGGAGCAGTTCATGAGCTGGGGCTGGCGGCTGCCGTTCCTGCTGAGCGTGCTGATCTTCGGCGTGGGCCTGTACATCCGCCGCCATATCCCGGAAAGCGAGGAATTCGTGCAGGCCTCGCGCAGCGCCAAGCGCGGCATGCCGGCGGTGGAGGTGTTCCGCCGCTATCCGCGCCAGGTGTTCACGGCGATGGGGCTGCGCGTGGCCGAGAACGGCGGCTCGTACATCTTCCTGGCCTTCGCGCTGGCCTACGGCAAGTTCCTGGGAATCCCCAACGACCTGATGCTAGGCGGCGTGCTGGCGTCCATGTTCGTGGAGCTGGGCACGCTGGTCTGGTTCGGCCACCTGTCGGACCGCATCGGGCGGCGCGCGGTCTACCTGATCGGCGCGGCCGGGCTGATGCTGGTGGCGTTCCCGTTCTTCTGGCTGGTGCAGACGCGCGAGCCGGTCTGGATCTTCCTGGCCTTCTTCCTGGGCAACACCCTGTGCCACGCGGCCATGATCGGCACGCAGCCGGCGTACTTCGCCGAGCTGTTCCCGCCCGAGGTGCGCTACACCGGCCTGGCGCTGGGCCATGAACTGGCCTCGGTGTTCGCCGGCGGCCTGTCGCCCCTGATCGCCATGGCGCTGCTGCGCAAATACGAATCGGCCACGCCGGTCGCGTGGTTCCTGGTCGGCATGGCGGCCATCACCGTGGTCACGCTGCTGCTGACGCGCGAACCGGAAGGCAAGGAGCGCGCGTGAGCGCCGGCGCGATCAAACCCGGAGCCGGATCCAGACCCGGCATCGTCGGCGTCGGCGAGACGCCGATGCTGCGCCATCCCGAGCCTGGTTGCAGCACGGCCGGCCTGCTGGCCCGGGCCATCGGCCTGGCCCTGGCCGACGCCGGCGTCGCGCCGGGCGAGGTGGACGGCCTGGGCGTGGCCTCGTTCAGCCTGCGGCCGGACCGCGCCATCGACCTGGGCTGGCGGTTGGGCCTGAAGCTGAATTGGTGCATGCAGGACGAGATGGGCGGCGCCAGCGCCATCAACCTGCTGCGGCAGGCCTGGTTGGCGCTGGAAGCCGGGCAGGCCCGCACTATCGTGCTGGCGGCCGGCGATCATTTCGCCGGCGCGGATTTTCAGGGCCTGGTCAGCGACTACAACCGCAGCGCGCGCGAGTACCTGAGTCCGCTGGGCTGCGTGGGGCCGAACCCGCTGTTCGCCATGCTGACGCAGCGCCAGATGATGCGGACCGGCCTGCGGCGCGAAGACTACGGCGCGCTGTGCGTGGCGCAGCGGCAATGGGCGGCCGGGAATCCGAATGCCGCCTATCGCCAGCCCTTGAGCCTGCGACAGTACCTGTGCGCGCCCCTGGTCGCGCCGCCGCTGGGCCGGCTGGACTGCGTGCCCGTGGTCAGTGGCGCCTGCGCGCTGGTGCTGTCGGCGCGGCCCGCGGGCGTGCATGTGACGCTGCGGGCCAGCGGCGCGCGCTACAACGGCGATCAACAGGAAGGCGACGGACTGGTCACCGGCATCGCCGAATTCGCGCCTGCGATGTGGGCCGAGGCCGGCATCGGGCCTGAAGACATGGATGTGGTCGGCGTCTACGACGACTATCCGGCGATGGCGCTGGCCCAGCTCTGCGACCTGGGCTTCACCGACGCCGGCGACCTGCCGGGCTTCGTCGCGCGGCGGCTGGCGAACCGCAGCCTGCCGGTCAACACCGCCGGCGGCCAGCTGTCGGCCGGCCAGGCCGGCACGGCCGGCGGCATGCACGGCCTGGCGGAAGTAGCGCGTCAATTGCTGGGCCGGGCGGGCGAACGCCAGATTCCCGGCGCGCGGCGGGGCGTGGCCACCGGCTACGGCATGGTGCAGCTGCGCTACGGCATGTGCGCCAATGCGGCGGTACTGGAAAGGGAGGGCGCATGAGCCTGCATGTATTTGCCTGCGCGGCCTGCGGCCACAAGGTCTATCCCGCGCGGCTGTGGTGCCCGGCCTGCGGCCATGCGCAGGCGGAACCCGTGGCGGTCGAGTCGGGCGAGCTGCTGGCCTGGACCTCGATACCGGACGGCGAGGGCGGACTGCGCCTGCTGGCGACGGTGCGCGCGCTGCCGCAAGGGCCGGACCTGATCATCAGGCTGCCGCCCGAGTTGGCGGAGAGCTTGCGCGCCGGCCAGCGGCTGGCGCTGTCGACGCGGCGTCAGGACGGCTTCGATGCGCCTTGGGGCGGGCCGGCCTGATTCGTCCGGCATGCCCGCCTCGCGTGCTATTGTCCAGCGCTTCACGCAGCAGATGCTCTCCTCATGAACAAACGGAACTGGTTGATTTTTGAAGACGCGCGGCAGACGCCCGATGCGCGCGCCGCATTCGACCGCGCGGTCGCGCAGGTCAACGACGGCACGGCGCAGGTGCGCAAGCTCTCGGGCGAAAGCATCAGGGGCTTTGTCGTGGATGGGCAGAAGATCCTGGGCCAGGCGGTGCTGGAGTATGTGCTGGAAGGGCTGTCCGGCGCGTCGCGGGACGTATCGCCGGCCGGCACGCCCGTCCCCCCGCGTGGAGCGCCCGCCGCGCCGTTCGACGCCGAGTCCGCCCGGGCGTTCGCCGAGCGGATGCGCCTGCTGCTGGGCTGGCATGATATCGACTACCTGCTGCATCGCTGGGTCGACCGTCGCCTGCGCGATCCGCATTTCGTGAACAAGGGCAACGACTGGCGGGAACACTGGGTGCTCAAGGAAGGAGCAGACCCCGCCGTGGTGTCGGACGGATTATTCCGTTTCGCCTGCTACGTCGCGATCTGCGATCTCAAGTTCGGCCCCAGCTACGCCTCGGTCAGCGCCGAGCGCATCTTCAATCAGGTGACGCAGCTGGGCAGCGACCTGCCGGCGCGCCTCAAGCGCGACGGCACGGGCGAGCTGCCCGGGGAACTGGCGGCGTTTCGCGGCGCGGGCATGAGCGCGAAGGCCAATGACGCGCTGGCCGTGATCCGCATCACCGTCCAGGAAGAAAGCGAGGCCGCCTATGCGCAGGCGCTCGGCTACCTGGACCGCCTGCTGTCGACCACGGACTTCCCGCGCTCCTATGCCATCGAGTTCCGTGGGCCGACCAAGACGTACCTGCCCATCAAGGGTTTGCCAAAGAAGGGCGTGCACCAGCTGTTCGCCTGCGCGGCGGCCTATCCGGCGCTGCACCCGGCCATCGAGGCCTATGCGCGGCGGGCCATGCGCGAATACGAGTGGTACACGAACCTCGATGCCGAGGACTGCGCCATGCCGGGCAGCTTCGCCGTGTTCGCGCTGGGCTGCGCCAGCGCGGCGCATGCGCCGCTGGTGCTCGACTATCTGGCCCTGGCGGACGGCGAGCATCAATCCATGCATGGCCGTTATGTCGAAGGCTATCTCGACGCCCATGGCTTCACCCGGGAAGCGATCGCGTACCTGCTGGCCTGCGCCGGCAATATCCAGCATCTGCGGCACCGCAAGACCTACGCGGAGCGGATCGCCAACGCGGACAGCCTGGGCTGGTTGCTGGAGGCGCGCAGGCGCGTCGCGGGCGACGCCCCTTCCTCGATCGCGGCGCTGCGCGCGAATCTCTTGGGCGAGCGCGTCGACGAGGCGGCATTCCGGGCCGCGCGCCATGCGATCTGGGGCGAGCAGGCGGACAAGGATCGCGGCGGCCAGGTGATCCGCAAGGCGCCCGAGGCGCTGCGCGCCTTGTACACGGAGATATTCGCTGATGAGCCGGGGCGGTAGCAGAACATTGGAGATGGCCGATCCGGCCAGGCTGTACATCGGTCGTTTCGTTTCGAAAGAGAAACGCCGCAAACGCTGACTTCCCGGCCTGCCTCAAGGCTCGGAGCCGTTGGCCGCCTTGAGCGCGTCCAGCCGTTCGCGCAGCGTGGCCCGCGACAGCTCGCCGACGCGCAGCCCGGTCAGCCTGCCGTCGGCGTCCAGGAACAGCGTGGCGGGCAGCCCGCTGTTGCTGAGCGCGCGCGAGGCCTGGCTCTGGCCGTCCCGCAGCACGTTGCGCAGGCCGGGCGCGTGGTCGCGCAGGTAGTCGGCGATGGCCCGCGGCGACTCGCCCTGGTTCAGGAACACGAAATGCACGTCGGGATGCCCGGCCTGCGCCTGCTCGAACACCGGCATCTCGCGCCGGCACGGCGGGCACCAGCTGGCCCACAGGTTCACCACTGCGGGCTTGCCACGAAAAGCCGCCAGCGAGGCCGGCGCGCCTTGCAGGTCGCTCAGGACCAGTTCGGCGAGCGCGGGATGCGATTGCGGCGCCGGCGGCGCGATCAGCGCGCGTCCGCCCAGCCAGACCAGGCTGGCCACGGCCAGCGCCGCCAGCGTGAGGCGCCATGGCGCGCGCCGGCGCAAGATCGTCGCCAAGGCATAGGCCCAGGCGGCCGCCAGCCCGATCAGGCCGTTCCAGCCGCCGTCGCGCAGGTCCAGCATGGACAGCGGTTCCGGCAGATAGGCGTCGCGGTACTGCCAGAGATAGCCCAGCCGTGCGGCGAGCAGGCCCCAGAGCAGCGCATTCCACAAGGTATTGCGGGCGCTGGGGGCGTCGGCGGCGGATATGTCGCTCCGGACGCGCCGCAGGCGCGCCAGCAGCGCGCAGGCCAGCAGGCCGAGCGCGGCCGACAGCAGCAGCACGCCGAGTTCAATCGGAAAGACCAGGGGGCCGAGACGGATCGCGGGCGTCATGAGGTGTGCGGCGGGGAAGGCGGGAACCGGGCAGGCAAGCCTAGCATGATCATCCATCGCGGGCGGCGACGCGGCATGCGCTATGCTGCCAGGCTGTCGCCCATCCCGCTGGAGTCCGCAACATGCAAGGTCCGCGTCCCAGGCACGAGCTGCCTCATTTCCGCTATCACCCCGATCCCGTCTCCACCGGCGCCATCGAAGCCATCGCCGACCTGGAGTGCCCGTGTTGCGGCCTGTGCACCGGCTGGGCCTACGCGACCGAGCCCTATGGATTGGGCGACCAGCCGGCGAACCTGTGTCCCTGGTGCATCGCGGACGGCAGCGCGGCGCGGAAATTCGGGTCCGAGTTCGTGGGCGACATAGAAGGCGAGGTGCCGGCGTCGGTCGAGGAAGAACTCAATCTGCGCACGCCCGGCTACCTGTCCTGGCATTGCGAGCGCTGGCAGATCTGCTGCGGCGACGCCTGCGCCTACCTGGGGCCGGTGGGCTGGGACCGGCTTAAGGACATGCCGGACGCCCAGGCCGCGATCCTGGACGACGGCTGGCCCGAGGACGTGCTGCCCGACATCACCGAGAACGGCGCCGTGATCGGCGGATATCTGTTCCGCTGCCGGCACTGCGGCGCGCATCGCGCGCACGCCGACGCGGCGTAGCGGACGCTTAGCGCGCCGGCTGGCGGATCATGCCGGCGTGGGAACGTCCACGCCGTCCAGCACGGCCATCAGCGCGGCGACCGCCAGGGCATCGCGTCGATAGCGGCGCAGCGAGGCAAAGCCCGTGTGCGTCTCTCGGATGCCGCCGCGCCAGGCCAGCGATACCGCCGCCAGCGAGCTGTCTACGGCCAGGCGGTGAAGCCGGGTCGAACTGGCCTGGGGGAAAGGTCGCTCGCGCGCCAGGTCGCTGGCGATGCCGCGCATGACGATATCGCTGGTCAGCAGCAACGCGTCGATCTTGCCTAGCTGCTGGCCCGACCGCGCCTGCCGCGCCGCGGGAACGGCGCCGCGTGCCGTGGCCGGAATCGCCGGCGCCGACAGAATGCTGCGGGTGGCGCGTCCCAGTCCGCAGCAGAGCGCGGCGGCCATGGCGCGATAGACGGACACCAGGCGCATGAAGGTTTCGCTGGGCGCCTGCGCGGGACCAAGGTCCCAGGCGTCGTCGTCCGCGACGCGCACGTTGTCCAATGACAGGAGGTGCGCGTTGAACGGCGTGCTGCGGGCAGCAGGCGGGGCCGGGTGCAAACGCAGTCCGGCCGCGTTGGCGTCGATGCGAAAGGCCCGCCTGCCGCCCTGTTCGCCTGGCGTGAGTACATACCACTCGCCCATCTCGCCGGGATTGGCGGAAATACCCAGGAGGTCGGTCGCGTTCAAGGCCCAGCCCGATTCCATGCGCGCGATGGCGACATCGGCGAAGCAATCCATGCTGCTGCCGGCGCGCCGGTGCAGCAGTCCGGCCCGACCCGGCCCATGCATGGGGCCAGGAGCATATGCCGGGGCGCCGCCGGACGCCGCGCCTTGCGCGAGCTGGCTGGTCACGGCATGCATGGCGGTCTCGAAGGCATGGACGGGGTTGTCGCCGGCGATGGCCGCGACGTGTTCCATGGCCTTCTGAAGATCCGTGCCGCGCACCGCCAGGCTGTGGTCGGCGTCGGCGGCGGACGATCGGGGGTGGGGTTGCAGACTGCGTTGTCGCTTCATCTTCACGAACTCCGTTCGGGGATCTCGTTCATCGCGAAGGAAAATTCCGCCGACGGACTATAGGCCGGCGTGGCCTGGCGCCGAAATACGCAAATCTGCTTAGTTTATCTACCGCCGCGACCAGGCGGATGGAGGCGCGGTGACTCAGGGCCGGGCGGCCGCGCTGCGAAAGGCCGCGGCCAACACGCGCAGCGTCGCTGTGGTCTGGGCATCGAATCGCCTGGCGTGCATCATGATCTGCGCGCCGGGCAAGGGTGGAAGCGCCAGCGCGCCGCCCACATCGACCAGCCCGGCCGTCGCCAGCCGCCGGGGCAGGGGTAGCACGCCGATGCCCGAACGGGCCGCGGCGATCGCGGTGGCGACGCCGCCGCCAAGAAATGCGTCAATCCAGGGGGTCTTGGCCGCGGCCAGGAGCCGGGTCGCGGTTTCGCCCACGCCGCATTCGTCGGTGACGGTGATCAAGGGCAGCAGCTTGCCGTCCAGCCTGGCGCCGACGCTGGCGAACCATCCGTACTGGTCCTCGAACAGCAGCTCGCCATCGCGACGTTTGCCTTGGCGCCTGACCACGGCCACGTCGGCCAGGCCGTCGTCGAACTGCGCGATGACGTTGCGCGAATAGTTGACCCGCACTTTCAGCATCAGCGCGGGATCGCAGGCGTGCACCCGGGCCAGGATCTCGGGCAGCTCGGGGCCGGCCACATGGTCGCTGATCGCGATGGTCAGCTCGCGTTCTGGTTCGGGCGGGGTCATCAGCGCCAGCTCTTGCGCGGCGAGCAGGGTGCGGGCGTGCGGCAGGAAGGCCTCGCCATCCGTGGACAGGCGCACCTGCCTGGGCGTCCGGTCCAGCAGGCGCCGTCCAACCGCGCCTTCGAGCCGCCGCAGCTTGAGGCTGACGCCGGCCTGGGTCAGTCCAAGGGCTTCGGCCGCGTGCGTGAAGCTGCGCAAGTCGGCCACCAGGACGAAGGCCTCCACCGCGGAAAGATCCAGATGTGGGCGCATGGTATCTATTAATTATAGAAATGGTTGATATATCGGATCATAACTGTTTATGTGTGATGAGACTTGCTAGATTGCCGACGTGGGTGACAGGCGAACGGCCCACCGGAAAGCGCGATGCCCACGTTCGCCCACATGAACGCAGCGAGGTTGATGATGCCGGGCGAGCAAGCATGGAAGTTCAAGCCGTACACCAGGCAAACCATAAGGCAGGCGCCGCAGTGGAATCTGCTGGGCGCCGATCTGCGCGAAGCGGTCGAGGTGGTTTCCCGGGTCCTTCCGTTTCGCGTCAATGCTTATGTGCTGGAGGAACTGATCGATTGGGACAATGTGCCGGACGATCCCATCTACCGGCTGACCTTTCCCCATCGGGACATGTTGCGCGAGCCGGAGTACGCCGCGATACGCGACCTGCTGTCGGCGGGCGCGTCCGAAGCCGAGATACAGCAGCGCGTGCATGCCATTCGCATGCGCATGAACCCGCATCCGGCCGGCCAGATGACGCACAACGTGCCGCAACTGGACGGGGTGCCGCTGGCCGGGGTGCAGCACAAGTACAAGGAAACGGTGCTGTTCTTTCCCAGCGCCGGGCAGACCTGCCATGCCTATTGCACGTTCTGCTTCCGCTGGCCGCAGTTCGTGGGCATGGAAGAGCTGAAGTTCGACGCCCGGGCGTCCGCCGATCTGGCCACCTACCTGCGGCGTCATGCCGAAGTGACGGACGTGCTGATCACGGGCGGGGATCCGCTGGTCATGAACGCCCGGTCGCTGACCGACTACATCGAGCCCTTGCTGGCGCCGGACCTGGCGCATATCCAGAACATCCGAATCGGCACCAAGGCGGTGGCCTACTGGCCGCAGCGGTTCGTTACGGACAAGGATGCCGATGATCTGCTGCGGCTGTTCGAAACCGTCGTGCGCAGCGGCAGGAACCTGGCCCTGATGGGCCATTACAACCATCCGGCCGAGCTACGGCATCCGATCGCGCAGCAGGCGCTGCGCCGCATCATCGCCACCGGCGCCACCGTGCGGATCCAGGCGCCGTTGATACGCCACATCAATGAGAATCCGGCGGATTGGGCGGAACTCTGGACCACCGGCGTGCGGCTGGGCGCGGTTCCGTACTACATGTTCGTGGAGCGCGACACCGGGCCCAGCGACTATTTCAAGCTGCCGTTGGCGCGCGCCTACGATATCTTCCAGCAGGCCTACCGCACGGTGTCCGGACTGGCGCGCACGGTGCGCGGGCCGTCCATGAGCGCCTTTCCCGGGAAGGTGCTGGTCGACGGCATTGTCGATCTGGCCGGCGAGAAGGTCTTCGCCCTGCAGTTCCTGCAGGCACGAAATCCGGATTGGGTGCGCCGCCCGTTCTACGCCCGGTTCGATCCGCTGGCAACCTGGCTGGACGAATTGCAGCCGGCGTTCGGGGAAAAGCGCTTTTTCTTCCAGCAGGACGGCGTCGCACCGTCGCCGACGATTCCCATTGTGCCGGCCGGCGCGTCGCGCTCGGACAGGCACGCGCCCAGCGACCTGGAGGTGATCGAATGAGCGGCCGGACGGCGGACGCGGTCTATGAGGTCTACGCATTGCGATACGCCACGCACGCGGAGCGGCGCAGCGCGGCGAACTATCTGGGCGAGGACCCGCATGACAATGCCCCGATGCCGCTGGACTTCTATGTGTGGGTGATCCGCAATCCGGCCAGGACCCTGTTGGTGGATACCGGGTTCTCGGCGGACATGGCTGTCAGGAGAGGGCGTCGCTATCTGGCCTCGCCGGTGGATCTGCTCAAGCAGATCGGCATCGCCGCCGAGAGCGTCGAGGACATCGTCGTGACCCACATGCACTACGACCACGCGGGCAATATCGCCGCGTTTCCCAAGGCGCGCCTGCATCTGCAGGAAAAGGAAATGGCGTATTGCACGGGTCGCTGCATGTGCCACGCGGCGATGCGCAGCCCCTTCGAGGCTCGGGACGTGGCCCAGGCCGTCGAGCGGCTGCATGCCGGCCAGCTGGTGTTCCACGACGGCGATGCCGAGATCGCGCCCGGCGTCAGCCTGCACCTGATCGGCGGGCACACGGCAGGCCTGCAGGTGGTGCGCGTCGCGACCGAGAGAGGCTGGCTGGTGCTGGCCAGCGATGCCGCGCATTACTGGGACAACCTGCGCGCCCGCCGGCCGTTTCCCATCGTGCTCGACGTGGGCCGGATGCTGGACGGCCATCGCCGCATCGAGGAACTGGCGGACGGGCCGGAGCACATCATTCCCGGGCATGACCCGGCGGTGCTGGCGCGCTTTCCGCCCGTGCGCGGCGCGGACGGGATCGTGGCGCTGCACCGGCATCCCCTCGACACCTACGCGGAGCGCTCGCAAGTCGCCACGGGCGGCGGCCGGCCTTTCGCGGTTCCGTTGGCGCATGGACTTGGGAGCGAACTCTGATGAAAGCAATAGCCGTGGCGATCGTGGGCATGGGTCCCAGGGGCCTGACGGTGCTGGAGCGCATCCTGGAACATGCGCATTCACTGCCGGAAGCAAGCCGCCTGGACATCGAGGTGTTCGAACCGGGCGACTGCGGTCAGGGCGTCCATCCCGCCGGCCAGTCCGACCATCTGCTCATCAATACCGTGGCTTCGCAGGTGACGATGTTCGCCCCGGGCAGCGTCGCGGGTGGCGAGGAAGGGCTGTCCCTGGTGCAATGGGCGCACCTGAGCGGCTACCGGCGGCATGGCGATCGATACCTGCGCACCTTCGAGGATTCGGGTCGGGCCATCACCGACGCCGACCATCTGCCGCGCAGCCTGCTGGGCGAATACCTGTCCTGGGTCTATCGGCGCGTGGTCGGCCTGCTGCCGGCGCATGTCGGCGTGTACCACCACAAGACCCGCGTCGTGGACATCGCCCGGCACGACGGTGGCTTCGAGCTGGCGCTGGAAAACGGTGCCAGGCGGGCAGCCGACTATGTCTTTCTGACCACGGGCCACGGCTACCGCAAGCCCAGTGCCGAAGACCGCCAATTCCTCTCGTTCGTCGAGCGGCGCAAGCGGGTCAATCCGAGCCTGGAGTACTACCCGTCGCCGTATCCGATACACGCGCTGGCGCAGATTCCCGCCACGGCCACGGTCGGCATACAGGGATTCGGACTGACCGCGCACGACGTCATCGCGGCCTTGACCACCGGACGCGGCGGTCGCTACGTCGAGGACGCGGCCGGCGACCTGCGCTACCAGCGCTCCGGCAAGGAGCCGGGCCTGCTGCTGTTCTCGCGCAACTGCCTGCCTTTCGCCGCGCGCGGCATCAACCAGAAAGGACTTACCGGCCGGCACCAGGCGCGCTATTTCACGCCGCAGGCCGTGCAGTCCCGTCGGCAGGCACGGATCGCAGCCAGCGGCGACGGCCGGCTGGATTTCCAGGAGGACGTGCTGCCCCTGATCATCCAGGAAATGGCCTACGCGTACCGCGCCGCCGCCACGGGTCGCGACGTGGATGCCGCCACGTTCGTGCCTAGCCAGGCCGAGCGCGACGCCATCGAGGACATCCTGTGGCCGCTGCGCAAGCGTCAGTTCGCGTCGCTGGCTGAGTTCCGGGCTTTTTTCGATGCGCTGGTGCGCGCCGACCTGCGCGAGGCCGAGGCGGGCAATCTGGGCAGTCCGGTGAAGGCGGCCACGGACGTGCTGCGCGATACGCGCGAGGCGCTGCGCAGCGCCGTGGAGTACGGCGGATTGACGCCCGCGTCGCACCGCTACTTCGTGGAAGAGTTCAACGCCGTCACCAACCGCATTTCCTTTGGTCCGCCCAGGCGTCGCAATCTCGAATACCTGGCGCTGCACGCGGCCGGGATCATCGACATCGCAGGCGGACCGGGGGCCCGGCTGCGAGCGGACGAGGCCGGCGCGCGGTTCCGCATCGAAGCGCGCTATGGCGAGCGCGTGGAAACCAGCCAGGCGGACGTGCTCATCGTGGCCAGGCTGGATGCCTATTCTCCGCTGACCGATGCGTCGCCGCTGTCCGACAACCTGCTGGGCCGGGGACTGGTCCGGCCTTACCTGAATGGCGGATATCACCCGGGCGGCATAGAGATCGATCAGCAGCTGCATCCCGTCGGCGCGGACGGCGCGCCGGAGGCGCGCATCTGGATCGTCGGCTTCCCGGTCGAGGGCCCGCATTTCTACACGCACGCGCTGCCGCGCCCGCGCATCGCCTCGCGCCAGACACGCGACGCCGATCAGTGCGTGCGCGAGCTGATCGCCACGATCGGCGTCGCCGCGACGAAGCCTGCCCGGCCAGCGCCGGACCTGTATGCCGCGAGTCTGCTGGCGTCGCGGGTCGCGGCATGAGGCCGCGTCCCTTTCTGATCGGGAGATGTTCTTGATAACACTGCACGGATTTCAAAGGTCGTCGGCGTCGTTCCGGGTGCGGATCGCGCTGAATCTGAAGCGTGTCGAGTACCGGACCGTCACTCACGACCTGAGCCTGGCGGAGCATCGAGCGCCAGCCTATCTGACGATCAATCCACAGGGCCTGCTGCCGGCCCTGGAGGACGGGAGCCGGATCCTGACGCAATCGCTGGCCATCATCGAGTATCTGGAGGCGCGATTCCCCCAGCCTCCCTTGCTGCCGCCGGATCCGGCCGGCGCGGCCCGGGTGCGCGCGCTGTTCCAGGTGATCGCCGCGGATACGCATGCGTTGGCCTCGATGCGAGTCGGCGCCTATCTCAAGCAGCGACTGGGGCATGACGATGCGCAGGTCCGGGCCTGGCAGCACCACTGGATAGGGCAGAGTTTCGATGCCCTGGAAACCTTGTTGTCCCGTGATCCGTCGACCGGCGAATTCAGCCATGGCGACCGCCCGTCGCTGGCGGATATCGCACTGGTGCCGCAGGCGCACACCGCCGGCCGCAACGGCCTGGAGCTCGGGGCATGGCCGACGATCTCCCGCATCTCCGACGCCTGCCTGCGCCTGCCGGCCTTCGCGCAGGCCCACCCCGATCATGTGTTGAACCCGACAGTCCAGGATACCCAGGAGCAAGAACATGCGCCCCACGCACGGTGAAATCATTGCCTACTCTGACTATCTCGCGCAGACGGCGCAGGCGCGCGTCGATCCCGTTGCCTGGAAATGGGCCGAGATCGAAACGGCCTTGAGCGCCTGGCCGGGCAATCCCCAAGGCACGCTGGCGCTGGGCGGCGCGTCCGAGCGCGGCGCCGTCGCGCCGGGGCTGTCGCTGGTGATCCAGGCGCTGGCGCCCGGCGAGACCACCGCCTCGCACCGGCACTCGTTCTGGCATCTGTACATCGTCCGGTCAGGCCGGGCGGCGTTCAGCCTGGGGGCCTCGTCCGAGCAGCGGGCGGCCAGCGAGGGCGACGTGGTATTCGTGCCGGCATGGTGTCCGCATGCGATCGGCAATCCGGATGCCGGGACCGGCCTGATCCTGCTCAGATTGCAGAACCTGCCCCAGCATGCGGCGCTGGGCTCGCTGGTGCGGGAAGACGGCGGCGTCACGCGCCACATCTACGCCGAGCCGCCCAGCGCCGGGCAGCGGCAAGCCCTCGCCGCGACGCCGGCATGAGGTCCGCATCGTGACCCACGCCGCCCCCGACGCGCCGGAGCGCTACAGCCCCAGGCAGGTGCACATCATCTTTTCCGGCCTGATCCTCGTCATGTTGCTGGGCACCATCGACCAGGCCATCGTGGCGCCGGCGCTGGTGCCCATCGCCGCCGAGTTCGGCGGCTTCGGCAACGTGTCGTGGGTCGTGACCGCCTACCTGCTGACCTCGATCGCCAGCACGCCGCTGGCAGGACGGCTGAGTGACATCCATGGACGGCGCAGCGTGGTCGTGGCCGCGCTCGGCCTGTTCCTGGCCGGCACGCTGCTGTGCGGCCTGGCCGTGAATCTGGACATGCTGATTTGCGGCCGGGCGATTCAGGGCCTGGGCGGCGGCGCCCTGATGGCGCTGCCGAACACCATCGTCGCGGATATCCTGTCGCCCCGCGAGCGGGGGCGCTACCAGCTCTACATCTCGGGCACCTATGCCGTCTCCAGCCTGGCCGGGCCGGTGCTGGGCGGGCTGTTGTCGGAATACTATTCCTGGCGCTGGATATTCTGGTTCAAATTGCCGCTCATCCTGCTGGCCATCGTACTCAGCTGGTTCACGCTGGCCGATCTGTCCGCGCGGCGGCGCCAGCATCGCATCGACTATCCGGGAGCGCTGCTGATGGTCGGGGCGACCGTGTTCCTGCTGCTGGCGCTGGCCTGGGGCGGCCGCCAGCATGCCTGGGACTCGCCGGTGATCCTGGGGCTGTTCAGCGCCAGCGTCGTGCTTGGCGCCTTGTTCCTGGCCTGGCAGAAACGCGCGAGCGAGCCGCTGCTGCCGATTTCCATCCTGCGCAACCGGATCATCGTCGTCACCTCGATCGGCGCCATTCTCATCACGATGGTGAACATGGCCTTGAGCATTTATCTGCCGCTCTACTTGCAGTTGTGCCGCGCCAAGACGGTGGGCCAGGCCGGGGTGCTGCTGACGGCGCCGCTGTTCGGCGTGGTGTTGGGGTCGTACCTGTCGGGGCAATACATGCGTTTCACCGGCAGGTACAAGCTGTCGCCGCTGGTGGGCCTGGCCGTGGCGACGGCCGCGTTCCTGGTGCTTGCGGTGGCGGCGGGCACGCTTGCCCTGGCTGCCGTCGTTGGCCTTTCCTTCCTGCTGGGCGTGGGCATCGGCGCGAGCCTGCCGCCCATGATGGTGGCATCGCAGAACTCGGTGCCGGCGGGCGATATCGGCATCGCCACCGCCGTGCACACCTTTTTCCGCGCGGTGGGCGGGGCGATCGGCGTGGCCGTTTTCAGCGCGGTGGTGCTGCACCTGCTGGGGCCGTTGGGCAGCCAGCTCGAGACGGCGCATGCGGCGCAGGGCACGGTGGCGGGCGACGCGGCGGCGCAGGAAGCCGTGCACGCCTTCAGCGTATTCTTCGGCGCGTGCGCCCTGACACTGGCCTTGGCCTGGGCGGCGCTGACGCGCTTGCCGGTCATTCCATTTCGCAAGACCGCCGCGCGCTTTGAAAGAGCGGAGCCGGAGTCCGGCGTCCAGGCGGACGCGGGCTAGCGGCGCGTGCTGTCCGACGCGCTGGGGCATGCGCTGGGGCCGGAGTGCAAGGCATGAGTGGCGCGACCACCACCACGCGCCACGGCGATCTCATCGGCGCCGGCCTGATCCTGCTGCTGACCGCGCCGGCGCCGACGGTGGAATGGCTGCCTCCTGAGCGCCGCTCAACGCCGGCGCCATCCCGCGCGCCTATGGCCGGCAGTTGCGGCATCCGGTCTTCATGGCGTACACGCTGGCGGGCGGCTTCGTGCTGGGCTCGCTATTCAACTACATCAGCGCTTCGGCCTTTGTGTTCGCCGGGCATTTCGGCTTGAGCGCGTCGCAGTTCAGCTACCTGTTCGCCGGCAATTCGGTGGCGCTGGTGCTGGGCGGCGCGATCAGCAACTGGCTGCTCGGCCAGGGGCGGCAGGCCGGTGGCATCATGCTGACCGGCATCGGCGCGCACGCGCGGGCGGGGCGCCAGTGTGCTGTCCCGCAGATACGCCCGCACGAAATCCACCCCTGGCCGGGGCTGCGAGGGCAGGGGGCGCGGCGACGGGATGGGCGCCGGAGTCCACGAGCCGGACGATCGCAAGTCTGGCATGCTTACGGCTGCGCATTTCGCCGAGTACGCTGAGCGGCTCATGCATTCCCGCCCTCGAAGGGCGAGCCCCTGATTCCCGGACCCGACCATGAAGAAATCCCTGCCGTCGAAACTGCCCCTGATCCAAGCGCCGATGGTCGGCTCCTTCAGCCCGCTGGCCGTCGCCGTCTGCCAGGCGGGCGGCCTGGGCTCGCTGGCCTGTGCGGCGCTCGGCGCCGACGCACTGCGCGCCCAGATCGCCGACATCCGCGCGCACACCGGCGCGCCGTTCAACGTCAATTTCTTCAGCCATGTCGCCCCCGCGCCGGACGAGGCCGCGCAGGCGCGCTGGCGCGAAACCCTGGCGCCGTACTACGCCGAGGCCGGGCTGGACCTGTCGGCCGCCGGCAGCGGGCCGGGCCGCGCGCCGTTCGACGAGGCCATGTGCGAGGTCGTCGAGGATACCCGTCCGGCCGTGGTCAGCTTCCATTTCGGCCTGCCGCCCGAGGACCTGCTGGAGCGCGTGCGCCGCAGCGGCGCCATGATCCTGTCCTCGGCCACCACGGTCGAGGAAGCGCGCTGGCTGGACGCGCGCGGCGTGGACGCCATCATCGCCCAGGGAGCCGAGGCAGGCGGCCATCGCGGCATGTTCCTGACCGATGACATCCATGCCCAGCCGGGCCTGTATGCCTTGCTGCCGCAGGTGGTGGACGCGGTGCGCGTGCCAGTGATCGCCGCCGGCGCCATCGCCGACGGGCGCGGCATCGCGGCGGCCTTCGCGCTGGGCGCCAGCGCGGTGCAGATCGGCACGGCCTATCTGCTGACGCCGCAGGCTGGCCGCTCCGAGATCCATCGCCAGGCCGTGCGCGAGGCGCGCGACGACACCACCCGCCTGACCAATCTGTACACCGGCCGGCCCGCGCGCGGGCTGCTGACCCGCTTCATGCGCGAGCAGGGGCCGATGAGCAAGGCGGCGCCGGTGTTCCCGCTGGCGACCGGCGCGGTCGATCCGCTGAAGGCCGCGTTCGAAAAGGCCGGCAAGGGCGATTTCTCGCTGCTGTGGGCCGGCGAGGCCGGCGCGCTGGCGCGCGAGGAAGACGCGGGCGCGCTGACGCGCCGGCTGTGGGACGAGGCGCTGGCCTGCGCGGGGCGCCTGGGGCAGGCCATGGGCGTTTGAGCGTGGCCGGGGTCTGGTTTTCCCCGTTACGGCCCCCAATCGGCCGCAGCCCGATCAATGGGGGCTAAAATACCGCCTCGCTGCACCTACCCAGCCACCGGCTTCTTCATTCTCGCGCCCCGCGCGCTTCCAAAACCATGAAAAAACTGACTGCTGTTCTCCTCGTGACCGCCAGCTCGCTGCTGACCGCCTGCGGCCCGAGCGACAACGCGCCCAAGGCCGCCGCCAACGCCCCGGCGCAGGCCCGCAAGGTCGTCGTCGGCCTGGACGACAACTTCCCGCCCATGGGTTTCCGCGACGCGAACAACCAGATCGTCGGCTTCGACATCGACATGGCCAAGGAAGCCAGCAAGCGCCTGGGCATGGAAGTCGAGTTCAAGCCCATCGACTGGAGCGCCAAGGAAGCCGAGCTGAACGGCAAGCGCGTCGACGTGCTGTGGAACGGCCTGACCATCACCGAAGAGCGCAAGAAGAACATCAGCTTCACCGCGCCCTACATGGCCAACCACCAGATCATCGTGGTCGGCACGGCCTCGCCCATCAAGCTCAAGGCCGACCTGGCCGGCAAGGTCGTCGGCGCGCAGGACGGCAGCAGCGCCACCGACGCCATCGCCAAGGATCCGGTCGCCGGCAGCATCAAGGAAGTCAAGAAGTTCGGCGACAACGTCACGGCCCTGATGGACCTGGCCGCCGGCCGCCTGGACGCCATCGTCGTGGACGAAGTGGTGGGTCGCTACCTGATCAGCAAGCGCGCCGGTGAATACCGCGTGCTGGACGAGAACTTCGGCACCGAGGACTACGGCGTCGGCGTGCGCAAGGATGACGCCGACCTGCTGGCCAAGCTGGACAAGACCCTGGGCGAGATGAAGCAGGACGGCGCCGCCGGCCGCATCGCCACCCAGTGGTTCGGCGCCAACATCATCAAGTAAACGGCACGGACGCGCCCGCCGGCCTTGTGGTCGCGGGCGCGGCGCCCGCGCGCGCGGCGCGCGCCCGTCCACGACTCTGCGTCCGCCCCGCGCGGCGCGAACCTTCCTCTGCATGGACTACGTACTCTCCCTCCTGGGGCCCCTGGCGCAAGGCGCGAAAGTCACCTTGACGCTGTTCTTCATCACGCTGGCCCTGGCCGTGCCGCTCGGGCTGGCGCTGGCGCTGGCGCGCATCTCGCGGTGGCGCGCGCTGAGCCAGCTGGTCAACGGCTATATCTGGCTGATGCGGGGCACCCCGCTGATGCTGCAGATGCTGTTCATTTATTTCGCCTTGCCCTTCGTGCCGGTGATCGGCGTGCGCCTGCCGGACTTCCCGGCCGCCGTGGTGGCCTTCGCGCTGAACTACGCCGCGTACTTCGCCGAGATCTTCCGCGCCGGCATCCAGTCGGTGGACCGTGGCCAGTACGAGGGCAGCAAGGTGCTGGGCATGAGCTATCTGCAGACCATGCGCCGCATCGTGCTGCCGCAGATGGTGCAGCGCGTGCTGCCGCCCATGAGCAACGAGACCATCACGCTGGTCAAGGACACCTCCCTGATCTACGTGCTGGCCCTGAACGACATCCTGCGCACGGCGCGGGGCATTGTGCAGCGGGACTTCACCACCACGCCCTTCCTGGTGGCCGCCGCCTTCTACCTGATCATGACGCTGGTGTTGACGTGGTTCTTCCAGCATCTGGAAAAGCGCTATGCCAAGTACGACCAGTAATCCCATGGATCGTCCCGTCATGATCCAGGCCGACGGCATCGTCAAGTCCTTCGGCGCCAACCGCGTGCTGGACGGCGTCTCGCTGACCCTGTCCAAGGGCGAGGTGGTGGCGGTGATCGGGCCGTCCGGCTCGGGCAAGAGCACCTTCCTGCGCTGCCTGAACCACCTGGAGACCATCGACGAGGGCAGCATCGCCGTGGAGGGCGAGTTCCTGGCCCAGGACGCCGCCGGCGGCCGCAGCCAGTACGCGTCCGACGCGGACGTGCGCCGCATCTGCCGCAAGATGGGCATGGTGTTCCAGTCGTTCAACCTGTTCCCGCATATGACGGTGCTGCAGAACGTCATCGAGGCGCCGCTGACCGTCAAGCGCATGCCGCGCGACGCCATCGTGCCCAAGGCCGAGGAACTGCTGCGCAAGGTCGGCCTGCTGAACAAGCGCGACAACTATCCGGGCCGGCTGTCCGGCGGACAGAAGCAGCGCGTGGCCATCGCGCGGGCGCTGGCCATGGAACCGGACATCATGCTGTTCGACGAGCCGACCTCGGCGCTGGATCCCGAGCTGACCGGCGAGGTGCTGCGCACCATGAAGCAGCTGGCCGACGAGCACATGACCATGCTGGTCGTCACCCACGAAATGGGCTTCGCCCGCGAAGTCGCGCACCGTGTGGTCTTCATGGACGACGGCCGCATCGTCGAGCAGGCCGATTCCCAGGAATTCTTCCGCGCCCCGCGCGAGGCGCGCACGCGCGAGTTCCTGGCGCACATGCTGTAGGTCGGATCCCTGATCCCGGATCAGGAAGCGATATCGAGCTTTGCCATCGCCGCTGCGCTCAAGGGCAGGGCGATGGTCGCTTCCTGCTCAAGGTAATGCCGCGACGGGTCGATCCTGACCGCCAGGCCGGACAAGCCCCGATTGCACAGCCCGAACTGATGTTCCCTGGCCGGCGCGTTCAACGCGATCCGCGTCTCCACGGACGGCGCCGCCGCCATCCGCAACCCCATGCTGCGCTTCAGCGAGCGATAGGATGCCAGGCCCTTGGCGTCGAGCTCGTCCACGCTGTATTCCAGCGTCAGGCCCATCGTGCCGTCGCCGAGCGGCGCAACCGGCGCGGCCAATTCCAGCATGGTCCAGTACCAGTGCTGACCGCCTTGCTCAAGGAACAGGCGCGTGATCTCCAGCTCGACCCGCGTCCTGGCGGGCAGGTCGGTGCGCAGCGTCAGGCGCAGGCTGGGCGGCGCGTAGCTGACCGACAGTTCAAACCGATCGCAAACGGCCTGGACGGCGCGATCCTTGGGGCGGCTCAGGGCGCGGGCTTGCTTGTTGCCCATGTTCAGGATGCCTGCTTGAACAGCGCCGGCAGTACGCGGCCCGCGATGACGGCTTCGCAGAAACCCGCCCAGCTGTCGGCCACGACCGTCACTGCTTCAAACTCGGGTTCGATGCCATGCACGACGGCGCCGGTGTCCTGGTCGATCGCCAGGAATTCGTAGTCGCCGGCCACGCTCATCAACACGGGCAGGTGGCGGTCCCAGAAGGTACGTATGCCTTGCCGGCCCTCGTCATCCAGCGCGGCGTCCAGGCTCAGGCGCTTGAACTCATCCCAGGCAAAGGCGCTGTCGGCCGTGCCGGCGTAGTCGGCGGCCGACAGGAACCAGACGCTTTCGTCGGCGCGGCACAGCAGGGCATAGCGGCCCAGGAAATCCCGGTGCGCGGCATGCGCGCCCGGCGGCGGCGTCGCGGGATCGGCGGCGCGCGCCACGGTCCAGCCCAGATCGGCCAGATGCGCGAGTAGACGTTCATGGATGTTGTGCTGCATGCGGGCTCCGCGTTGGCCTCGCGCCAGGAAAGGACGAGGCACGCCATGCTACCAAGCTTGCGATGGCTTGGTGGTGGCCTTGCGATGGCCAAGTCTGCGTTCAAGCCCCGCGCGCCTACACCGGCGCCAATCGGATCAACCGGCTGACGCGTTCAGCGGCGTCCTGCAGCGCCGGCACGATCTCATCACGAATGCGTTCCCCGGGCGCTTCCTGCACGCCGGTGGAGATGCCGATGGACAGCACGCGCGCGCCGGTCCCCGGCACCGGCACGGCCACCGAGACCTGATTGCTGTCCGGATAGTCCAGCGTGCAGCATTCGCCGGGCGGCAGGCGCAGCGCGCCGGCCAGCGCGCTCGCGGGCGGCAGCACGCTGCCCACGCGCAGGTTCATCACCACCAGCCGGCGCCGTTCGGCCGGCGCCATGGCGCGGCCGATGATGATCACGCCGTCGGCATGCGCCTCGCCCAGGTTCGAGGTGCCCGAATAGGCCTCGGCCAGCTGCTGCAAGGTTTCCTCGACGGCGCCGGACACGCCCAGGCTGTCCAGCGCGGCGAAGCCCAGCTCGAACACCTGCGGCGTCAGGCGCCAGCGGCTGTCCTCGCGCGCCGTGTATCCCTCTTCCTCCAGCGTCAGCAGGAAGCGCAGCACCGTGGGGTGGGGCAGGTCCACCGCGCGCGCCAGGTCTGCCAGCGTGGGCCGGCCGTTGCCGCCGAAGGCGCGCAGGATCGCTAGACACCTCTGGATCGATCTATTATTCTTCATTCGTTCATTGGGTGATCTATATGTTCACCTAGTGAACTATATCCATAAACGATGCCGACGGCAAGACCCGCGGCCAGGGAAGGAGACAAATATGAAACGCATCGCGCTTGCGCTGATGGCGGGGATGGCGGTGGCCGCCTGTCCCGTCGGCGCGCAGACGGCCTGGCCCGCCCAGCCCGTCAAATGGATCGTGCCGTACCCGCCGGGCGGCTCGACCGACATGCTGGCCCGGCTGGTCAGCCACAAACTCGGAGAGCGGCTGAAGCAGACCGTGATCGTCGAGAACAAGGCCGGCGCCGGCGGCAACCTGGGCACCGACTACGCGGTCAAGCAGCCAGCCGACGGCTACACCATCGTGATGGGCAATATCGGCCCCATCTCGATCAACCCCGCGCTGTATCCCGACCTGCCGTACAAGCCCCAGCGCGATCTGGCGCCGGTCACCATGCTGATGAGCGTGCCGAACCTGCTGGTGGTCAACCCGGCGCTGCCGGTGAAATCCGTCAAGGAGCTGATCGACTACGCCAGGCGCGCCGGCGCGCCGCTGGGCTATGCCACGCCGGGCACCGGCACCTCGCTGCACCTGGCCGGCGAACTGTTCGCCAGCACCGCCGGCATTCGCCTGACCCACGTGCCGTACCGGGGCAGCGCGCCGGGGCTGAACGACACCGTGGCCGGCCATGTGCCGATGATGTTCGACAACATGCCCTCGGCGTTGCAGCTGGTGAAGGCCGGCAAGCTGCGCGCGCTGGCCATCACCAGCGCCACGCGCTCGCCGCAATTGCCGGACGTGCCCACCATGGCCGAGGCCGGCCTGCCGGGCTACGAGATCTCGGGCTGGTTCGGCGTGCTGGTGCCGGCCGCCACGCCCAAACCCATTGTCGAACGACTGAACCAGGAGCTGCTGGCGGTGCTGGCCATGCCCGACGTGCGCGAGCAGATCGCGGTCATGGGCGGCATCGTCGTCGCCGACGGGCCGGCCGGCTTTGGCCGCTACATCGCCAGTGAAACCGACAAGTGGGGCGCGCTGGTGCGCAGCGCCCAGATCAAAGTCCAATGAACCTGGAGGAGACTGTCATGAGCAATCCGTATCGCCATCTGCAGGTCCGGCCCATCGCCGGCGCGCTGGGCGCCGAGATCGACGGCGTGGACCTGTCGCGCGAACTGCCCGCCGAGGTATTCGAGGAAATCCGCCGCGCGCTGCACGAGAACCTGGTGATCTTCTTCCGTGGCCAGCGCTTGACGCCGCAGCAGCACATCGACTTCAGCGCCCGCTTCGGCGAGTTGCTGGAAGTGCCCTTCGTGCGCGCGCTGGACGGCTATCCGGCCATTCTGCCCGTGATGAAGGGCAAGGCCGAAACCAAGCGCCGCCTGTTCGGCGGCCTCTGGCACAGCGACATGAGCTACGCTCAGGAACCGCCGCTGGGCTCGGCGCTGTATGGCCGCGTGATTCCGCCCTATGGCGGCGACACCATGTGGGCCAATATGTACCGCGCCTACGACACGCTGTCGGACCGCTTGAAGCAGATGCTGGACGGCCTGAACGCCGTGCACAGCGCCGTGCGCTCCTATGGCTCGGGCGGGGCGGTGGTGAACAACGGCGATCCGGCGCACAAGATGGACGTGCGCACCGACGACCGCGCGGTCCAGGAAGTCATCCATCCCGTGGTGCGCGTGCACCCGGCCACGGGGCGCAAGGCGCTGTATGTGAACAGCACCTACACGCTGCGCTTCGACGGCATGACGCAGGAGGAAAGCGAACCGCTGCTGCAATTCCTGTACGAGCACGCCGCCCGTCCGGAATTCACCTGCCGGTTCCGCTGGAGCGAGGGCGCGCTGGCGCTGTGGGACAACCGCTGCACCCAGCACCTGGCGATGAATGACTACGACGGGTTTGATCGCGAGATGCACCGGACGACGATATCGGGGGATCGGCCGGTGGGCGTGGCGGCCTAGTGCGCTGTCCCGCAGGTACGCCCGCACCTACGGGACAGCAATCTGGCGTCAGAGAGAACGGCCACGTCGCGGCACGATCATCGGACTGCCGGTCTCCGGATCGGGCATCACCCGGCAGTCCAGGTCGAACACCTGCCGCAGCGCCCCCTCGTTCACCACCTCATCGGCCGCGCCCTGGGCCGCGATGCGGCCTTCGCGCATCATGACGACGCGGCTGGCGTAGCGGAACGCCAGGTTCAGGTCGTGCAGCACGACGACCAGGGTCCGGCCGGCCGCGTGCAGGCGGGCGCAGAGGTCCAGCAGGTCTAACTGGTGGCGGATGTCCAGGAAAGTGGTGGGTTCGTCCAGCAGCAGGATGCCGGTGTCCTGCGCCAGCACCAGCGCCAGCCAGACGCGCTGGCGCTGGCCGCCGGACAGCGTCTGCACCGGGCGTTGGGCGAGTTCGGTCAGCTCGGTATCGGCCAGCGCGGCGTCGACGGCTTGCGCGTCGGCCTCGCTCCATAGTCGCAGCAGCGATTGATGCGGATAGCGGCCGCGCGCGACCAGGTCGCGCACGGTGATCAGTTCGGGCGCCTGCGGATCCTGCGGCAGGTAGGCCAGCCGCCGCGCGACCGCCTTGGGTCGCAGGCCGGCGAGATCGGCGCCGTCGAGCAGGGCGCGGCCCTGGGAGGGCGCGAGCGCGCCGCCCAGCACGCGCAGCAGCGTGGACTTGCCGCAGCCGTTGGGGCCGACGACGGCGGTGAAGGCGCCGGCGGGGATGGTCAGCGACAGGCCGTCCAGCACCTTGCGGGCGCCGTAGGCCAGCGTCACGTCGCGCAGCGCCAGCGCGGCTTGCGGGTCGGCGTGGCCGCCGGCGGGCGGGAGCGGGACGGGGATCATGCGTTTTTCTTCCATTCCATGAGCAGCAGGAAGGCCAGGTAGACGCCGCCGATGCCGGCGGTCAGCACGCCCACCGGCAGGCCGGACGCGCCGGCGTGGCGGGCCAGCAGGTCGGCGCCGGCCAGCAG
>NZ_JBICCO010000094.1:0-25308 GCF_043119405.1 Achromobacter sp. 413638 | reverse complement strand
GGGGGGGGCGCCCGCCCGCGGGGCCGCCCCCGCGGCCGGGCGCCCGCCCCCCCCCGGGCCGGCCGGGCGCGCGCGGCCACTTGCCCCACGCCCGCGCCCAGCGCGGGGAAGTAGCGCACCGGCGCGCCGGCGGCGGCCAGCATCAGGTCGGTATAGAAGCGTTGCAGCGCGTCGATCCAGTCGGTCGCCGGCACCTTTTCCAGCGCCTCGGCCAGCGTGCCCACATCGGGCGACTGGCCCTGCGCCAGCGGCGCGACCAACTGGCCCAGCCATGGGGGACAGGCGGCCTCGCCGCTCTGCGCCAAGCGCAGGGCCGCCAGCGGCGCGCCGCCGCCGGCCGCCAGCCATTCGCGGGCGGGTTCGACGTTCTGCTCGCGCAGCCATTGCAGCGCGGTGTCGGCATCGGGCGCCGGCAGGGGCAGGCGGCGGCAGCGCGACACCAGGGTCGGCAGCAGCCGGTCGGGCGCATCCGCCACCAGCAGGAACACCGTGTGTGGCGGCGGCTCTTCCAGCACCTTGAGCAGCGCGTTGGCCGAGACCACGTTCAGCGCATGGGCCGGATACAGCAGCGCCACGCGCCAGCCGCCCCGGTGGGTGGCGGTGTTGAACCAGGATTCCAGCGCGCGGATCTGGTCGATGCGGATTTCCTTGGATGGCGCGCGCTTGGATGCGCTGCCGGCCACGGGCTCGGCGTCCTCGGCCTGTTCGGCGGCCTCGGCGCCCTCTTCCACCGCAATGGCTTCGGGACGGATGCGTCGCAGGTCGGGATGGTTGCCACTGGCGAACCAGGCGCAGGCCGCGCAATGGCCGCAGGCCAGGCCGTCTTGTGGCGTCTCGCAAAGCAGGCTGGCGGCGGCGGCCACGGCGAAGTCCAGCTTGCCGATGCCGGCCAGGCCGTGCACCAGCCACGCGTGGGCGAAGCGCTCGCGGTTGCCCAGCCAGTTGCGGGCGGTCTCAAGCTGCCAGGGCATGAATTGCGGCGCGCTCACTGGGCTGGCCTCCTGTTCACGGAACCGATGCCAGTTCTCATGCGGGCACCTGCGGATGGACGAGGCGCATCATGCGCGTCCTTCGATCAAGGCCAGCAGGCCGGCTTCCAGCTCGGCCCGGATCTCGGGGATGGAACGGGTGGAATCGATCACGCGGATACGGTCCGGATCCGCCTTGGCGCGATCATGGTAGGCCGCGCGGGTGCGCTCGAAGAAGGCCGCGCCCTCGCGCTCGAAACGGTCTGGTTCGCGCGCGTCGGCCAGGCGCTGACGCGCCACTTCCAGCGGCACGTCGAACAGCCAGGTGCGGTCGGGCTGGCCCGCCTGCATCCAGGCTTCCAGCGCGGCCACGCGCTCGGCGCCCAGGCCGCGACCGCCGCCCTGGTAGGCATAGCTGGCGTCGGTATAGCGGTCGCAGACCACCCAGGCGCCGCGCGCCAGCGCCGGCTCGATCACCTGGCGCGCGTGTTCGCAGCGCGCGGCGAACATCAGCAACGTCTCGGTATCCAGGCCCATCGGGTCGTTCAGCACCAGGGCGCGCAGCTTCTCGCCCAGCGGCGTGCCGCCGGGCTCACGCGTGGCAACCACTTCCAGGCCCTGCGCGCGCAGGAAATCGGCGATCCAGCCGGTGTGGGTGCTCTTGCCTGCCCCGTCGACGCCTTCCAGCGTGATGAAACGTCCGCGCGAGGTCATTCGTCTTGTCCTTGTTGTTCCGGTTGCGCCGGCTGTTGGGCCGGCGACTGTGGCGCTGATTGCGGCTGCGCCGCCTGTTGCGGCGACTGCGGCTGCGCCGGCTCCGTCGGCTGGGCGGGCCGCGCGGGCTGCGCCGGCCGCGAGGGCTGCGCCTGCTGCCCCTGGCCCAGGATGTAGCGCGACACGTTGCGGTTGTGCTCGTTCAGGTTGACCGAGAATTCGCTGGTGCCGTTGCCCTTGGACACGAAGAACAGGTACTTGTGCTGTTCCGGCTGCACCGCGGCCAGCAGCGCCGCGCGGCCGGCCGCCGCGATCGGCGTGGGCGGCAGGCCGGGCCGGGTATAGGTGTTCCAGGGCGTGTCGGTCTGCAGGTCGCGCTTGCGGATGCGGCCCTGGTAGGCGTCGCCCATGCCGTAGATCACGGTGGGATCGGTCTGCAGCAGCATGCCGATCTTCAGGCGGTTGGCGAACACGCCCGAGACGCGCCGGCGGTCGGGTCCGTGGCCGGTTTCCTTTTCGATGATGGACGCCATCACCAGCGCCTCGTAGGGCGTGGCCATGGGCAGGTCGGCCTGGCGCTTGGCCCAGGTGTCGTCCAGGATGCGCTGGCCTTCCTGGTAGGCGCGGCGCAGCAGGTCGTAGTCGGTGCTGCCGGGCGTGAAGATATAGGTATCGGGGAAGAACAGGCCTTCGGGATGCTTGATGTCCGAGCCGAGCCGCGCCATCAGTTCCTCGTCGCTGATGTCGCCCAGGGTCTGCTTGACGTCCGGATGCTCGCGCAGCGCCTGACGGATCTGGCGGAAGGTCCAGCCTTCCAGGAAGGTGATCTGGCGCTGGGTCATATCGCCGCGCGCCATGCGTTCCAGCAGCTGCCACGGCGAATCGCCGTTGATGGCCTGGTAGCCGCCCGCCTTGATCAGCTTGTCCTGCTCGGACAGGCGCGCCATCCAGACGAAACCCGGCTCCCAGACCGGCACGCCGGCCGCGTTCAGCGCGCGCGCGACCGTGCGCGGGCTGCTGCCCGGATCCACCACGAAATCGATCCTGTCGGCCTTGAGCTGCATGGGCCGATGCATCCAATGCCAGGCGCCGCCAACGGCCGCCGCGGCGGCCAGCACCAGGAGCAGCAGGGACCACAGGAAATAAGAACGGAGTCGCTTCTTCATAAGTTCCGGAAGTTTAATGGATCGCGCGCGGGTCCGACGCTGGAAATCGGGACAGAATGGTACGCCACGCGGGCGACACGCCCCTGGACGGCGCGAGGAATTGGCCTAGAACCGCACCGAAGACGGCTATCATCGGATCTTTGAAGATGCGATGCGGCCCCATCCTGCGCGGGCCGCCACCAGACACGCCGCCATGCACGATTTCCTAGCTTCGATTCCGTCCAACGCCGAAGGTTGCGCCGCCTGCGCCCCGCTGGACGATTTCCTGGTCATTTCCGCCTCGGGCGCCGACGCGCTGACTTTCCTGCACGGCCAGCTGACCCAGGACGTCACCGGCCTGCCGGCCGACGCCGCCCGCCTGGCCGGCTACTGCACCGCCAAGGGCCGGCTGCTGGCCACGCTGCTGATGTGGCGCGCCGCCCCGGGCGCCGGCGATGAGGCGCCGCAGCTGTACGCGCTGCTGCGCCAGGATCTGTCGCAAGCCTTGCTCAAGCGCCTGTCCATGTTCGTGCTGCGCGCCAAGGCCAAGCTGGCCGCGACCGCGCTGCACGCCTGCGGCGTGCGCGCCGCCAACGACGCCCAGCTGGCCGCGCTCGAAGCCGCCGCCGGCCCGCTGCCGCGCCAGACCTGGGAACGCGCCGAGCTGCCGTCGGGCACCTGGATCGCCGCGCCCTCGGCGGCCGGCGAACGGCGCTGGTGGTGGATCGCCTCGGACGCGCAACTGGCCGGCGCCTCCGCCCTGGCCGGCGCGTTGACGCTGACGGACGCCGACGCCTGGCGCGCGGCCGACCTGGCCGCCGGCATCCCCTGGATCGGCGCCGCCACCCAGGATCTGTTCATTCCGCAGACCGTCAACCTGGAACTGATCCAGGGCGTGAGCTTCACCAAGGGCTGCTATCCCGGCCAGGAAGTGGTGGCGCGCAGCCACTACCGCGGCACGGTCAAGCGCCGCATGGCCTACGGCCGCGTCGAGGCGGGCGCCCAGGAAGGCGCGCTGGCGAACGTCGATGTGTATGACGCCGCGCAGCCGGACGAACCCGTGGGCCGCGTGATCGACGCGGCGCGCCATGCCGGCTCGGTCAGCGCCTTGTTCGAGATCGCGCTGGCCGCGCTGCCCGGCGACCTGCGCCTGGGCGCGGCCGACGGCCCGCGCATCGCGGTCGCGCCGCTGCCCTATTCCATTCAGCCCGAGTAAACGCGCTCCAGACGAGCGCCTGCTGAGCGCGCGCCTGCTAAGCGCGCGCATGCGTCCGAATCCGTGGAAGGTAATCAGTGGAAGGTGCTAGACGGCCACGCCGAACACGGCGCCCACGCCGGCCGTGACCGCCATGGCCAGCGCGCCCAGGATCGTGACGCGCAAGGCGGCCGGCCCCTTGGGCGCGCCGCCGGCGCCGGCGGCCAGCGCCCCCAGCGCGGCCAAACAGGCGATGGACGCACCCGTCACGGTCCAGATCAACGGTCCGGTCGGCGTAACCGCCGCCACCGCCAGGGGCAAGGCCGCGCCGCCCGCGAAACAGGCTGCCGACGCCACGGCCGCCTGCACCGGACGGGCGCGGTTGTGCAGCAGGATGCCCAGCTCATCGCGCGCATGCGCGTCCAGCGCATCATGATGCGTCAGCTGGCTGGCGACCTGCGCCGCCAGGTCCGGCGACAGCCCGCGCTGCACATAGATCTCGGTCAGTTCGGCCAGTTCCTCGCCGGAATTGCGCTTGAGCGAGCGCTGCTCAAGCCGCAGGTCGGCCGCCTCGGTATCGGCCTGCGAACGCACGGATACGTATTCACCGGCAGCCATCGACAGGGCACCCGCCACCAGGCCGGCCAGCCCCGAGGTCAGGATGGCGCCATGCGCGGCCTGCGCCGCCGCCACCCCCGTGATCAGGCTGGCGGTGGACACGATGCCGTCGTTCGCGCCCAATACGGCCGCGCGCAGCCAGTTGCTGCGGAAAATCCGGTGATGCTCTTTTGCTGGCATGATTTGCTCATAGATCCGTGACAAGACCCATGGCGCGCCAGAGGCGCGCCTGACGGCGGCCCGCAGCGCCCCCCCTTTCCAGGGAAGCGCTGCCGACACACCGAAGCGGGTCTACCGCTCTACTCTCACAGCGGTCAGCAAGCCTATCACGCAGAGCGTGGCCTGGTCTTGCGCGTGCGCATGGACTTCGACCTGGCAGATCGACAGGCGCCGGCCCGGCTTGACCACGCGGCTGGTGGCCGTGTAGCGCTCGCCCTTCGCCGGCGCCAGGAAGTTCATCTTGAACTCCGAGGTCAGCACATCCTGGCCCGGCTCGAACAGGCTGTAGGCGGCATAGCCGCCGGCCGTGTCGGCGATGGTCGTGGAAATGCCCGCATGCAGATAGCCGTTCTGCTGGCACAGGTCGGCACGATACGGCAGCGTGATCTCCACCCTGCCCGGCTCGACCAGGGCCAGCTCGGCGCCCAGCAGGCGCATGATGCCCTGCCGTTCGAAGCTGGCGCGGACCCGCTCGCGCGGGTCGGCCGGCGGCAAGCCGGCGCTCACGTCAGTCCTCGCGCTTGAGCAAGTTCACGATGCTGGAGAAATCCAGCTTGCCCGAGCCGCCAGCGCTGTGCAGCGAATACAGGTTGCGCGCCAGCTCGCCCAGCGGGATCGAGGCGCGCGCCGCCAGCGCGGCCTCGGCCGCCAGGCCCAGGTCCTTGAGCATCAGGTCCACGCCAAAGCCGCCGGCGTAGCCCTTGGACGCGGGCGCGTGTTCCATCACGCCGGGCCAGGGGTTGTAGAGTTCGGTGGCCCAGTTGCGGCCCGAGCTCTTGGCGATGATGTCCGACAGCACCTTGGGATCCAGGCCATTGGCCACGCCCAGCGCCAGCGCCTCGGAGGTGCCGGCCATCAGGATGCCGAGCAGCATGTTGTTGCAGATCTTGGCGACCTGGCCCGCGCCCGCCGCGCCGGCGTGGAAGATGTTCTTGCCCATTTTTTCCAGCACCGGACGGGCGCGCTCCAGCGCGGCGGGCAGGCCGCCGACGATGAAGGTGAGCGTGCCGGCGGCCGCGCCGCCGGTGCCGCCCGACACGGGCGCGTCGATCATGGCGATGCCGCGCGCCTCGGCGGCCTGCGCCACCTTGCGGGCCGAATCCGGCGCGATGGTGCTGCACTCGATGACCAGCGCGCTGGCCGGGATCTTGCCCAGCAGGTCCTCGCCCAGGTACAGCCCTTCCACGTGCTTGCTGGCGGGCAGCATCGAGATGACGACTTCGGCGCCCTGCACGGCGTCGGCGGCCGACGCGGCCGCCTTGGCGCCGGCGTCGGTCAGCGTCTTGACGGCGGCGGGCGCCAGATCGTAGACCTTCAGGCTGTGGCCGGCCTTGACCAGGTTCAGCGCCATGGGCGCGCCCATATTGCCCAGGCCGATAAACGCGATGCTGCTCATGATGTCCTGTCTCCTGTTGCTTTTGCTATTGCTGCTGATGCTTGTAGGGGGAAATCGTTCAATGCCTCGTGCCTTGCCGCCGGCCCGGCCGCGTCCCGGGGACGCGGCCGCCAGCCGGCACTAGCGTCCTTGCTTGCCCAGGTCGTCCAGCGGATGAGGTTGACCCTCGGGCCAGGGCTCATCGAAGAACTTCTGCACCCAGGCGTCCGTGGCCACGTCCAGCACCGCAGGGTTCCAGCGCGGCCGCTTGTCCTTGTCGATCAGCAGCGCGCGGATGCCCTCGGCGAAATCGCCATGCGCGGCGCAGGTCAGCGCGGCGATGTACTCGGCTCGGAACACATCGTCGAGCGAGCGCAGCCGCATGCGCTGCTGCAACGCGAACGACAGGCGGACCGAGCCGGGCGAGCCGGCCAGCATGGTGGACGCGGCGCGCGCCAGCCAGGGATCGTCGTGGTCCTTCAGCGCCGCCAGTTCCTCGTAGATCTCGTCGAGGCGGTTGCCGCTGCACAGATTGTTGATCAGGAAGGAATGCTGGCGCAGATGGCCGGGGTCCAACGGCGTCTGCGGCTCCAGCGCCGTCAACGCGCGCCGCAGCAGGCCGTCATTGATGGAACGCGGGGGGATCGCATCGCTGTCCGGCGCGGCCTGCGCCTGCCCGGCCCAGGGCTGGTCTTGCAGCGATTCCAGCAGCTTGGGCCAGTCGGCATGGTCCAGGCGGAAATCGGCCAGGCCGGCGAAGAAGGCGTCCGCCGTGTTCAGCTGCGCGCCGGTCAGCGCCAGGAACATGCCGATGCGGCCGGGCATGCGGTTGAGCAGCCAGCTGCCGCCGACGTCCGGGAACAGGCCGATGCTCACCTCGGGCATGGCCAGGCGCGAGGCCTCGCTCACCACGCGGTGGCTGGCGCCCATCATGAGCCCGATGCCGCCGCCCATGACGATGCCATGACCCCAGCACAGCACGGGCTTGGGATAGGTGTGGATGCGGTAGTCCAGCCGGTATTCCAGCTCGAAGAAGCGCCGCGCATAGGCGTTGGCCCAGGGCCCCTTGCCGGCATTCTCGGTCATGCTGCGGTACAGCCCGTGCAGGTCGCCGCCGGCGCAGAACGCCTTCTCGCCCGCGCCTTGCAGCACCACCAGGGCCACGCCGGGATCGCGCGCCCAGGCATCCAGGCGCGCGGCCAGCAGTTCCACCATTTCCAGCGACAGGCCGTTCAGGGTCTGCGGCGAATTCAGCGTCGCGATCCCGAAACGCATGCCATTGGCAGCGGCCCTTTCTTCAAACAGCACCGGTGCAGTCATCGTATGTCGGCTCCTTTTTCCAACAACTGGCGGGCGATGATCACGCGCATGATCTCATTCGTCCCCTCCAGAATCTGATGTACGCGAGTATCGCGCACCAGACGCTCCAAGGGATAGTCCCGCAGGTAGCCGTAGCCGCCGTGTATCTGTTGCGCATCCAGGCAGATCTGGAAGCCCATGTCGGTCGCGAAGCGCTTGGCCATGGCGCAGTAGGTGGCCGCGTCGGGCGCGCCGCCGTCCAGCTTGCACGCCGCCAGGCGCACCATCTGGCGCGCGGCCACGAGATGGGTGGCCATGTCGGCCAGCTTGAATTGCAGCGCCTGGAATTCCGCCAGGCGGCGGTTGAACTGGCGGCGCTCGTCCATGTAGCGCCGGGCCGCGTCCAG
Source organism: Achromobacter sp. 413638 (assembly GCF_043119405.1). Classification (NCBI taxonomy): domain Bacteria; kingdom Pseudomonadati; phylum Pseudomonadota; class Betaproteobacteria; order Burkholderiales; family Alcaligenaceae; genus Achromobacter; species Achromobacter sp. 413638. The sequence continues at coordinate 17,368 of NZ_JBICCO010000094.1, read as the reverse complement.
CGCGCCCTGGGCCGCGCCGACCGAGCAGGTGCCGATGTTGATGCGACCGCCGTCCAGGCCCTTCATGGCGATCTTGAAGCCGTCGCCCTCGTTGCCCAGCAGATTGGCGGCCGGCACGCGCACGTTCTCGAACACGATGGGCCGGGTGGACTGGCTGTTCCAGCCCATCTTTTCTTCCTTGCGGCCATAGCTGATGCCGGCGCTGTCGGCGGGAATGGCAAAGGCGCTGATGCCGGCCGCGCCCTCGCCGCCGGTGCGCGCCATCACGATCAACAGGTTGGTATCGCCGCCGCCCGAGATGAAGGCCTTGGCGCCGTTGACGATGTAGTCGCCGCCCTGGCGCTGCGCGCGGGTCGACAGCGAGGCAGCGTCGGAGCCGGCGCCGGGTTCGGTCAGGCAGTACGAAGCCAGCTTCTCGCCGCTGGCCAGTTGCGGGCCCCATTCCTCGCGCAGCGCGGGCTGGCCCCAATGGCCCACCATCCAGGTGGCCATGTTATGGATGGTCAGGAAGGCCGTGGTCGACGGATCCACCGCCGCCATTTCCTCGAACACCAGCGTGGCGTCCAGGCGCGGCAAGCCCAGGCCGCCGATCTCTTCACTGGCGTAGATGCCGCAAAAGCCCATCTCGCCCGCCCGCGCGAACGCTTCGCGCGGGAATATGCCCTCGGCGTCCCAGTGCGCCGCGTGGGGCGCCAGCTCGCCTTGCGCGTAGTCGCGCGCCGCCTGCGCGAACGCGCGCTGCTCGTCGGTCAGTTCCAAGTCCACAGCCTAGTCTCCCGGTGGTATGAGTATTGTCTGTCGGCATCGCTGCCGTCTCGTGAACGTCAGCCCGCCGATTTTGACATGACGTTGACGTAAACGTAAGGGCAAACACGCCTGACGGCGCTGCGAGGCGCCCAACCGGGGTTCATGTTACGCCCGAAGCGCGGGCGGGATTTGTCTCGGCAGCGACAATGTCGCCAGAGGCGCCGGGCGGCGCCCAGGCGCTAGAGCAGCCCTGCGGGCCGTTCGCGTCCGTTCCTGGCCGTCAGCGCGCGCCGGTGCTCGGCCCGGCGGCGGCGCGATTCCTTCGGGTCGAAGGTCAGGCCACGGTAGATTTCCAGGCGGTCGCCGTCGTTCAGGGCCGTATCCGGCCTGACCGCGCGCCCGAACACGCCCACGCCGGCCTGCCAGGGGTCGTTGCGGGGAAAATCGGCGGCGAACCCGCTGGCCGCAATGGCCTCGGCCGCCGTCGCGCCGGCCGGCAGGCGCAGCGCCCGCGTCCAGACCTGGTCCGGCAATGCGTGACAGACGCTGACGCCTATGTCCTCATTCGCCATACTTGGCCTGCGCGCGCTTGGTGAAGGAATCGATGAAGCTGGTGGCGATGCGGTTGAACACCGGCCCCACCACCATTTCCAGCGCCCGGTTCGAGAACGCGTATTCCATGGTGAACAGCACCTTGCAGGCGTCTTCCGCCAGCGGCTGGAATTCCCAGTGGCCGACCAGGCTGGAGAACGGGCCGTCCACCAACCGCAGGTCGATGCGGTCGGGATAGACGTGCGTGTTGCGCGTGGTGAAGCGCTGCTTCATGCCCGCGAAGCTGATCAGGATGGAGGCCTGCATGCCATGCTCGTCGCGGGTCTGGACCTCGGCGCCGCCACACCAGGGCATGAATTCCGGGTACTTTTCCACGTCCGCGACCAGATCGAACATCTGGGCGGCGCTGTAGGGCACCAGGACGGATCGTTGTACTTTGTGCATCGACTATCGCAAATGGCTAGAATGACAAGATTTTACCGGTCCCGCTCGTCGATCCCAACCCGGGACGAAATTGTGGCGCGGGCACTGACGCAAACTCCGGTGCGGACGTCGACGCAAACGCCGTTGCAGCCCCGCTGGCGCGAACCCCGGTGAAAAATCCCAGAGCAAAGACCCACTCCTGCTTGCCAGGGGGAAGAACAGAACAGGCTTTATGAGCATTATCGACAACCGCAAGGCCACGCACGACTATTTCATCGAGGACCGCTACGAGGCAGGCCTGGTCCTGCAGGGCTGGGAAGTCAAGGCGATCCGTGACGGTCGCGTGCAGCTCAAGGAAAGCTATGTCATCGTGCGCGACGGCGAGCTGTTCCTGCTGGGGATGCACGTCAGCCCCCTGCCCACGGCCTCGACCCACATCCATCCCGATGCCATGCGCACGCGCAAGCTGCTGCTCAAGGCCGAGGAAATCAGCAAGCTGATCGGCAAGGTCGAGCAGCGCGGCTACACGCTGGTGCCGCTGAACCTGCACTACAAGAACGGCCGCATCAAGCTGGATTTCGCGCTCGGCCGCGGCAAGAAGCTCTACGACAAGCGCGACACCTCGCGCGAGAAGGATTGGCAGCGCGAGAAAGAGCGCTTGATGAAGCACGACACGCGCCGCAAGGACAACTAGTGTGCTGTCCCGTAGGTACGTCCGCATGACGAAATTCATCCATAGACGTCAGGGCTAGGCGCAAACCGCAGTGATACCCGTAGGTATCGCGAGGATTTGCAACGACGCCATGGCGGCTAGGGGTGGATTTCGTGCGGACGTATCTGCGGGACAGCACACTAGCAGCGCTTGCCGGCCCCAGGCCCGGTCCCGCTCAGGCCGTTATCGCCGCGCGCTCGGCCGGCTCGGCTTCGACGCCCGGCCCGCTGATGCGGTTGCGCCCGGCGGCCTTCGACGCGTACAGCTTGCGGTCGGCGCGCTCGAACAGCGATTGCAGGTTCTCGCCCGGGATCCACTCGGCCACGCCCGCGCTGAACGTGTACGAGATCGCACCGCCGCCATGGCCGCAAGGCGTGCGCCGCACCGATTCCAGCAGGCGCCCCGCCACCTCCATCACAGCCTCGCCGCGCGAGTCGGGAAACATCACCGCGAACTCCTCGCCCCCGACGCGGCCGGCATGGTCGCTGGAACGCAGCGTGGCGATCGCCAGCAGGCCGAAGTGCCGCAGCACGGCGTCGCCCACGGCATGGCCGTGCAGGTCGTTGATGCGCTTGAAATGATCGATATCCAGCAGCAGCAGGGTCAGCGGCCGACGCGTGCGCAGGGCCTGGGCGCAGTAGCGCTCGGCCTGCAGCCACCAGGCCTTGCGCGACAGGAGACCGGTCAGGAAGTCCGTGTTCGCTTCCTGTTCGCGCTCGGCCAGCATGCGGTCGTGGATGATCATGATGGTGCCCAGCATCAGGCAGGGCAGCGTCAACAGCCCCAGCGTCAGGAAGACGACATTCCAGGTGGTGGCTTCAAGCAGCGCCCAGGTATGCGCCACGCCCGTCATGTACAGCACCGCGCGCAGCCCGCAAACGGCGGCCGACGCGGCGGCCACCGTCCAGACGAACCAATAGGCGTAGCGCGAACGATTTTGCGGCATGCCGCCGCGCACCGTCGCGGCCGTGGCCAGCATGAAACCCGTCTGCAGCAGCGACATGGCGGAGATGCGCAGCGCCACGCGCGGCTCGACATAGGTGTACGCCGCGACCGCCAGCAAGGCCGCGATCGCCGACAGCGCCATCAGGCGCCGCGGCACCGTGCGCCCCATCATGCGCCGCACGCCCGTGAAATAGCAGCACAGCGCCAATGCGACCAGCGCATTGGGCAGCAGCACGGACAACCACAAGGGCGCGGCCGTAACCTGCAACGCATATCCGCCGAAAGCCGCCAGCGTCAGCAGGTTGGCCCGGATGCTCTCGCCGATGCCGGCCATGCCGCTGCGCGCCAGCGATCCCAGCACGCACAAGGACAGCAAGCCCGCCAGCGCCGCGATCGATAGCAAATGGACGGGAGCGATCATCTTGCAAGCGCCCGCGGGCGGGTCTTCAGCCGGTCTTGGTGCCCTTGACGATGGTCATGGCCGAGGCGATCATGCCGCCCACGTCGGCCAGGTTGGCCGGCAGGATCAGCGTGTTGCCCTGCTTGGCCACGTTGCCGAAGGCCTCGACATAGCGCTCGGCCACCTTCAGGTTGACGGCTTCCATGCCGCCGGGCTGGCGCACCGCCTCGGCCACCTGCGTCACCGCCTTGGCGGTGGCTTCGGCGATCGCCAGCACGGCGGCGGCCTCGCCCTGGGCCTGGTTGATCTGGGCCTGCTTCTCGCCCTCGGAGCGGGCAATGGCGGCCTCGCGCTCGCCGGTCGCGATGTTGATCTGTTCCTGGCGACGGCCTTCGGACGCGGCGATCAGCGCGCGCTTCTCGCGCTCGGCCGTGATCTGCGCCTGCATCGAGCGCAGGATTTCATTGGGCGGCGTCAGGTCCTTGATCTCGTAGCGCAGCACCTTCACGCCCCAGTTCAGCGCGGCCTCGTCCAGCGAGGACACGATGGTGCTGTTGATGGCGTCGCGCTCTTCGAAGGTGCGGTCCAGTTCCATCTTGCCGATGACCGAGCGCAGCGTGGTCTGCGCCAGCTGCGTGATCGCCAGGATGTAGTTCGACGCGCCGTAGGACGCGCGCATCGGGTCCGTGACCTGGAAGTACAGCACGCCGTCGACCTGCAGCTGGGTGTTGTCGCGCGTGATGCAGACCTGGCTGGGCACGTCCAGCGGGATTTCCTTGAGCGAGTGCTTGTAGGCCACGCGCTCGATGAACGGGATGACGAAGGCGGCGCCGGGTGACAGCACGCGATCGAACTTGCCAAGGCGTTCGACGACCCAGGCGTGCTGCTGCGGCACGATGGCGATCGCCTTGATGACGATCAGGATCGCCAGCGCCACGATGACGACGAGGACGATGGTGGAAGTTTCGATCATGGTGTGTATCCCTCTTCTTGGTTGGTTGCCCGGACGCTCCGCTCGCGCAAGGCGCCCCTGGCCGGCCCCGCCGGACCGGGACTAGCGCGCGCCGCCGGATGCGTTCCTGGGCGTGAGCACCAGGCGCGTGCCGCGCAATTCGGTGATGACATGCTCGCCGCCATGGGGCGCGTGCCCCTCGGCCAGTTCAGCCTGCCAGTGAGCGCCGCGATACCAGACGCGGGCCGTGCGGTTGTCGGACCAGGCTTCCACCGACACGATCTGCCCGATGTCCAGGTTGACGTCGGCATTGCTGGCCGCGTCGACCTCGCGCTTTTTCAGCACGCGGGTCTTGCGCAAGATCACCAGCCCCAGCAGCACCACGACGCCGCAGGCGAGCAACTGCCATTCCAGGCCGGCGTTCAGCCAGGCCGCCACGCCGCCGCCCGCCAGGCCCAGGGCCACCAGCAGCAAATAGAACGTTCCCGTCGCCAGTTCGCCAATCAGCGCCAGCGCGGCCAATCCCAGCCATATCCACATATTGTCCGGTCCGCCTCAGGAAAGAATGTCAATATCCAGCGGATTGTACGTATTTCCGGGACGGAGCGTGCACGTCGCCGCCCGTGCCCAGTCTGGCGCTGGATTATGATGCGGCTATGGCAGACGCTGTTCCGCACGGGCAGCGTGTATTCAATATATGGACTTATGACCGCAACGCCCCCCGCCCTACCCGTCCTGATCCTGCACACCGGAGATCCGGAACCCTCCCTGAAAGAACGGTTCGGCAGCTATGCCGAGCAGATCGCCGTGGCGGCGGGCCTGGAGGCCGGCGAGGTCGAGGTGGTGCCGGTGCATGAAGGCGCGCGCCCCCGCGCACCGCAATACTATCGGGCCGCCCTGATCACCGGCTCGCCCGCCATGGTCACCGACCGCGAGCCCTGGAGCGAGGACACCGCCGCCTGGCTGCGCGAGGCCGCCGCCGCCGGACTGCCCATGTTCGGCGTCTGTTACGGCCACCAGCTGCTGGCCCATGCGCTGGGCGGCAAGGTCGGCTACAACCCCACCGGCAGCGAGCTGGGCACCCAGACCGTGGAGCTGCTGCCGCCGGCGGCCGGCGACCAGCTGCTGGACGGCCTGCCCGCCAGCTTCCCGGCCCAGATGCTACATGCGCAGACCGTGCTGCAACCGCCGCCGGGCGCGGCCGTGCTGGCCCGGTCCGACCAGGATCCGCACCAGATGTTCCGCGTCGGCCCGAACGTGTTCTCGACCCAGTTCCACCCCGAATTCGGCCCGGACTTCGTGCGCGCCCACCTGGAACGCTACCAGCGCAAGTACATGGCGGAAAACCTGGACGTGCCCGGCCTGGCCGCCAATGTGCGCGCCACGCCGGTCGCCGGCGGGCTGCTGCGCCGCTTCCTGGATCTCTGCGCCCCCGCCGCCAGCCGTCCGCAATAAGCGGAGTGCGCGGCGGCCGGGCATTTGGCACCATTTCTCCAGCGCGCAATCGCGCGCGCCCGAGGAGCCCCACCCCATGAACCGAGCCGCCGCCCCCCTGAGCCCCCAGCACGCCGCCGCCGTCGAGCGGGCCTGCCGCGCGCTCGAGGCGGAGCAGCCGCCCGACCTGAACACGCTGGCCGAGCAGGCCGGCATGAGCCGCTTCCATTTCCATCGCGTGTTCAAGGCCGCCACCGGCGTCACGCCCAAGGCCTACGCCACCGCGCTGCGCGCCAGCCGCGCGCGCCAGCAGCTGCGCGAAAGCGCCAGCGTCACGGACGCCATGTACGACGCGGGCTTCAATTCCAGCGGGCGCTTTTACGAAGCCGCGCCCGCCATGCTGGGCATGACGCCCACAGCCTATCGCCAGCATGGCGCGGGCGTGGACATCCGCTTCGCCGTGGCGCAATGCTCGCTGGGCGCCTTGCTGGTGGCGGCCAGCGCCATCGGCATCTGCGAGATCGCGCTACACGAAGACCCCGAACACCTGGTGCGCGGCCTGCAGGAACGCTTCAGCAAGGCCCGCCTGATCGGCGCCGACGCCGAGTTCGAACGCTGGGTGGCCGAGGTGGTGGGCTTCGTCGAAGACCCGTCGCTGGGCCTGAACCTGCCGCTGGATGTGCGCGGCACCGCCTTCCAGCGCCGCGTGTGGGAAGCGCTGCGCGAGATTCCGGTTGGCGCCACCGCCACCTATGCGCAGGTCGCCGAGCGCATCGGCTCGCCGGCGGCGGTGCGCGCCGTGGCGCGCGCATGCGCCACCAACAACATCGCGCTGGCGATTCCCTGCCATCGCGTGGTCCGCACCGACGGCTCGCTGGCCGGCTACCGCTGGGGCATCGAGCGCAAGCGCGAGCTGATCGCGCGCGAGGCGCAGGCGGCTTGACGCACCGGCGGTCACCCCCCGTCAGTTCACGACGTTCGGCTCCCAGCCGCCGCCCAGGACCTTGAACACGTCGACCCGCGCGGAGCCGACCTGCTGCTTCAGGGCAGCCTCCTGCGACATCGCCGTGACCAGGCTCTCTTGCGCCACCAGCACATCCAGATAGCTGATCGAACCTGCGCGGTAGCGTTGCTCCGCCAGGCGGAAGGCATTGTCGGCGCGCGTGCGGGCCTGGACCAGCGCATCGCGCTGGCGGATCGCCGCGTCATAGGCGCTCAATGCCTGCTCCGTCTCTTTCAGCGCGTTCAGCACCGCGCCGTCGAAGCGGGCCAGCGAGGCCGCGCTCTGCGCCTCGGCCTGCTCGATGCGGCTACGCGCGGCAGCGATGTTGGGAAAGCTCCAGGACACCAGCGGACCCAGCGCGAACGACCAGGCGCGGTCGCCGGTAAGCGTGTCATTGCGCAGGTAGCTGCCGGACGCGCCCAGCGTGACGCGCGGATAGAGATCGGCCACGGCCACGCCGATGCGCGCGGTGTCGGCGGCCAGCCTGCGCTCGGCCTGGCGCAGATCGGGCCGCCTGCGCAGCAACGCGGCGCCGTCGCCCACCGGGATCGCGCCGCCCGGCTCCGGCGGGCTGGCGCATGCTCGCGCGGCCTGCGGCACCTGGGCCGGCGTGCGGCCCAGCAGCGCCGCCAGTTCGAACAAGGCGGCGCTGCGCCGCGCCTCGATGGGCGCCAGCGCCGCCTCGGTGCGCGCCAGCGCCACGCGCGCCCGCTCGGCGTCCAGGCGCGAAGCCGAACCGGCGCGCTCCTGCTCGCTGATCAGGTCCAGGTTGCGCTGCGCCAGCGCGATGGACGCGCGGGCCACCTGCTCCGACTCGCCGTAGGCGCAGGCGTTCAGGTAGGCGCGCGCCGTGTCGGCCACGACCAGCACCCTGGCCGCGTCGTAGGCCGCGGCGACCGCGTCGGCGTCGTAGCGGGCCGCTTCGATGTCGCGCCGCACCCGTCCGAACAGGTCCACCTCATAGGCCACTTCCAGCCCGCCACTGTAACTCCACTGCCGGGGCGCCGGGCCGTCGCCGCCGCCAGCCGCGTTGTTGCGGCCATAACGCGTGCCGCCCGACAGCTGGGTGGACGGCAGCAGCCCGACCCGGGCCTGGCCGTAGACCGCGCGCGCCTTGTCCAGATTGGCCAGCGCCGCGCGCAGGTCGGGATTGGCCGCCAGCGCTTCCTGCAACAGGCCGTTGAGCGTGGCGTCGTCGTACAGCCGCCACCAGTCCGATGGCAGCTCGGCGCCAGCGTTGGTGCGCTCGGACTGGCTGACGAACGGACCGGCGGCCGCCGACGGCGTCGCCGGCGCGCGATAGTCGGGCCCGCTGGCGCAGCCGCCCAGGGCCAGCGCCAGCAGCAAGGGCGCGGCAAGGGCTCGCGCCCTGCCCGTCGGGCGCTGCGATGACTCAATGCGCATGGCCCGCCTCCGACGCCAGTTCGCGGGCGCGCGCGCCTTGCGCCGCCGCCCGGTGGTCCTTGGCGATGAAGCTGTAGATCGTGGGCAGCACGAACAGCGTGAACAGCGTGCCAATCAGCATGCCCATCACCACGACCACGCCGATCGAATACCGGCTGGCCGAACCCGCGCCGCCGGCGAACAGCAGCGGCACCAGGCCGGCGACCATGGCCGCCGTGGTCATCAGCACGGGACGCATGCGCACCGTCGCCGCCTTCTCGATGGCTTCGATGCGGCTCAGGTTCTCATGCTCTTGGATATGGTTGGCGAATGTGACCATCAGGATTCCGTGTTTCGAGATCAGGCCGATCAGGGTGACCAAGCCGATCTGGGTGTAGATGTTGAGCGTGGCGTAGCCCAGCCACAGCGGCACCAGCGCGCCACAGACGGCCAGCGGCACCGTGACCAGGATCACCAGCGGATCGCGCAGGCTCTCGAACTGCGCCGCCAGGACCAGGAAAATCACCACCAGCGCGAAGCCGAACGACACCCACAGCCGGTTGCCTTCCTGCACGAACTGACGGCTGTCGCTGAGCCAGTCGACGCTGGTGCTGGCCGGCAGCGGCTGCGATTGCAGGAACGCGACGGCCTCGCCCATGCTGATGCCGGGACGGGGCAGCATGACCAGCGTGGCCGAGTTCATCTGGCCGAACTGGGTGAGCTGATTGGCCTGGGGCCGCGTCTCGACGCGGGCGACGGTGGCCAGCGGCACCAATGCGCCGGTGACGGTCTTGACGTAGAAGCGGCCCAGGTCTTCCGGCGTCATCCGGTCGTCCTGCCTGACCTGCGGGATCACGTCATAGGACCGGTCATGGAAATTGAAGCGGTTGACGTAGTTCTCGCCCACCAGCACCGCCAGGGTTTCGGCGATGGCCTGCATGGTCACGCCCATTTCGCGCGCCTTGGCGCTGTCGATGGCGACATGCGCCTGCTGGCTGTCGAAGGCCAGGTCGTTCTGCACGTAGACGAACAGGCCGCTGGCATAGGCCGCCGCCTTGATCTTCTCGGCGGTGTCATAGAGCGTCTTGAAGTCCTCCGGCGAGCGCAGCACCATCTGCACCGGCAGGCCGCCGCTGGAGCCCGGCAGCGCCGGGAACTGCACGGCGGTCAGCGTTTCGCCGTCGATCGCGCCGCCGGCCGCCTGTATCTGGCCCTGGATCTGGATGGACGAGCGCGAGCGCTCGGACCAGTCCTTCAGGATCGCCCCGCTCAGCATCTGGTTCTGCCCGCGTCCGGTGCCGCCGATATGCATGAAGCTGCTGTCGAACTCGGGGATGGATTCGAAGATCTGCTCGACCCGGGCGGCGTAGCGCGCGGTATAGCCTACCCCCGCGTACTGCGGCGCCTTGGCGATGACGATGACCGCGCCCTGGTCTTCCGTGGGCGCGAGCTCGCGGCGGATGCCCAGCAACAGCACCACGATGGCGGCCAGCACCGCCACGCCCACCAGCAGCACCGCGCCGCGCGCGGCCAGGGTGCGCGACAGCGCGCGCCGGTAGCGCTCGGCCAGCGACGCCATGTAGTGCTCCACCAGCCTGGCCAGCCGGCCCTCGTTCTGGCGGGCATCCAGCAGCATGGAGCTCATCACCGGCGACAAGGTCAGCGCGACCACGCCGGACACGACGACCGAGCCGGCCAGCGTGAAGGCGAATTCCTTGAAGAGCGCCCCCGTCAGGCCGCCCATCATGCCGATCGGCGCGTACACGGCGGCCAGCGTGATGGTCATGGCGATCACCGGCCCGACGATCTCGCGCGCGCCCAGCAGCGCCGCGCGCACCGGCGACAACCCGTCCTCGACGTGTCGATGGATGTTCTCGACCACCACGATGGCGTCGTCCACCACCAGCCCGATCGCCAGCACCATCGCCAGCAAGGTCAGCAGATTGATGGAAAAACCGAACGCCAGCATCAGCGCCGCGGTGCCGATCAGCGACAGCGGAATGGTCACGACCGGAATGATGACGGCGCGGAAAGTGCCCAGGAACAGGAAGATCACCGCGATCACGATCACCACGGCCTCGACCAGCGTTTCCCTGACTTCCTCGATCGAGGCGTTGACGAACTTCGCCACGTCGTAGTTGGGCATCACGCTCAGTCCCGGCGGCGCCATCTCGCGGATCTTCGGCACCAGCGCCTTGGCCTGCTTGACGATCTCCAGCGGATTGCCTTCCGGCGAGGGATACAGCGACACGAAGATCGCCGGCACGCCGGACGCGAAGGACGCGTTGTTGTAGTTCTGGCCGCCGATTTCCACCGTCGCCACGTCGGACAGGCGCACCACGCCGCCGTCGGGCTTGGACAGGATCACCATCTGGCGGAAGTCCTCGACATCGCGCAGGTCGGTGGCGGCGCTGATGTTGGTGACGGTCAGCGAACTCTTGAGCTGGCCGGGCGCGGCCTGCACGTTGTTGGCGCGCAGCGCCGCCGCGACCTCGCCGGCCGACAGGCCGCGCGCGGCCAGCTTGACCGGATCGATCCAGATGCGCAGCGCCAGCGTCTGGCCGCCGTTGATATCGACCGAGGCGACGCCGGGAATACCGGCGAACAGCGGCTGGGCGACCCGGTTGGCGAAGTCCGTGATCTGCGGGATGGTCAGCGTGTCGCTGAAGAAGGCCACGTACTGCACGGCCGTGCCGCCCTCGGTGGACTTGCTGATGACCGGATCGGTGACGCCGGCCGGCAATTGGTACTTGACCTGCTGCACCTTGGCCAGGATCTCGGTCATGGCGCGGTCGGCGTCGGCATTGAGCACCAGGCGCGCCTTGATTTCGCTCTTGCCCTGGGTGGTGGTCGAACTCAGGTATTCAATGCCGCTGGCCGTGGCGATGGACTGCGAGATCGGCGTGGTGACGAAGCCCTGCATCACCTCCTGCGTCGCGCCCGGAAAGGACGTGGTCACGGTGACGGTGGCGTTTTCCAGGTACGGATACTGCCGCACCGGCAGCGAGAACACGGCGGCCGCGCCCATCAGCAGGATCAGCAGGCTGACCACCAGCGCCAGGATGGGCCGGCGGATGAAGATGTCGGTGAAGCTCATGACGACTTCCTCGTTGCCGCGCCCGGCGCGGGACTGGCCGTGGCATCGGCGCCCTTGATCCTGACGACGGCGCCCGGCGGCAGGCGGTTCTGTCCTGCCGTCACCACCAGGTCGCCGGCCTGGATGCCTTGCGTGACCAGCACCTCCTCGCCCAGCCGGCGGCCGGTCGTGACCGGCACCGCGACGGCCTTGCCCACGCCTTGCGCGTTGGCGTCGCGGACCAGCACCACGCTGTCGCCGGAAGCCGAGGTCTGGATCGCCGTGAGCGGCAGCACGACCGCGCTCTCGGTCGCGGGCAACACCAGCGCGGCCGTGGCGTACATGCCCGACTGCAGCACGTGGTCGGGGTTGGGCAGCAGGGCCTGCACCGTGGCGTTGCGCGTCTGGCTGTCGACGCGCGGCTCGATGGAGCTGACCCTGGCCTCGAACACGCGGCCGGGCACGGCGTCCACGCTCACCTGCACCGTCGCGCCGGGCGCCAGCCTGGGCAGGTCCTGCTGCGGCAGCGTGAAGTTCACGTACAACGGATCGAGCTGCGTCAACGTGGCTACGGGTTCGCCCGCGTTCAGGTACTGGCCGACGTTGACGCGCCGGATGCCGATCTGGCCGGCGAACGGCGCCTGGACGCGCTTCTGCTCGATGCGTGCATCCAGTTGCCGGACGGCGGCGACGGCCTGGGCCGCCTCGGCCTTGCGTTGCTCCAGCACCTCGCGCGACTCGGCGCCGCTGGGCGCCAATCCCTGCGAGCGCCGCAATTGCAGCAGCGCGAAATCGGCCTTGGCCGAGGCGGCCGCGCGGTCGGCCTGCTCGGGCGCGTCGAACAGCTGGACCAGCGCGGCCCCTTCCTTGACGGTCTGCCCGGCCGTGAAGTGAATGGCGGTCACGCGTCCCGCCGTATCCGGCGCCAGCATGACTTCGCGCACGGCCTGCAGACTGCCGACCGCCCGCAACGAACCGGCGACGCTGCGCGGCTCGGCCTGGACAACCGAGACCAGGAACGGCGGCCGTTCCCCCGGTTTGGCCACGCCGGCCCGCGCGGCGCGCCAGCCGTACAAGCCGCCGGACACCAGCGCCAGGCCGACCAGGCTGATGACGAAGGGCCGGATGCGCATCACGCCCGTGCGCCGGTTGCCCGCCTTGGGCAGGCGGATGCCGGGGCCGCCCGCGGAGGTATTCGTATCACGCATGACGATTTCCCTTGGATGAGCCGAACAAGAGCTTCAAGGCCACGACCACGGACAGGGCCACGGCGGTGGCGCCGGCCAGGTACACCGAAGCGATGCCGCCGGCATCGGCCAGCAGGCCGGCCAACGGGCTGGTGATGCCCAGCGACATGTCCAGGAACGCGACGTAGGCGCCCATTGCCAGGCTGCGGGTCTGCGGCGGCGCGCGGCGCACGGCTTCCACGCCGAAGCCGGGGAAGGCCAGCGAGTAGCCGAAGCCGGTGAGCGCGGCGCCGATGTAGGCCATGACGGCCGTGTCCGCGCCCCAGATCAGCAGCTGGCCGGCCGCTTCGATGATCACGCACACCAGCGCGACCTTGGCGCCGCCGATCTTGTCGGGCAGATGGCCGAAGAACAGGCGGGCGCCGATGAAGGCCACGCCGAACGCGGTGAAGGCCAGCGAGGCATTGCCCCAATCCTTGGCCGCGAACAGCAGGGCGATGAAGGCGGTGATGACGCCAAAGCCGACGCTGGACAGGGCCAGGCCCATGCCGGGCGCCCAGACGGCGCTCAGCACCTTGTAGAACGGCGTGCGCCGCTGGCTGGTGGGAGCGATCCCGCGCACGCCGGCCACCACGGCCAGCGCCAGCATGGGCACGAACAGCGTGGCGACCGAGATGCCGTTGAAGCCCCACAGGCCGTTGACGACCACGCCGGCGGGCGCGCCCAGCGCGTAGGCGCCGTACATGGCGATGCCGTTCCAGGCCATGACCTTGCCGGCGTTCTGCGGCCCGACCAGGCCGATGCCCCAGCCCATCGCGCCGGTGACGATCAGGCTTTCGCCCATGGCCAGCAGGATGCGGCCGGCCACCAGGATCCACACCGACGTGGTCGGCGCGTCAAGAAAGGCCAGCGAGGCCAGATAGAGCAGGCCCGAGGCGGCGGCGGCCACCGAGCCCGCCACCACGGCGCGCTTGGCGCCACGCATGTCGGCGTAGTTGCCGGCCCACGAGCGCGACAGCAGGGCCGCGGCGAACTGCGAGCCGACCACCAGGCCGACCACCAGCGTGTCCATGCCCAGGGTGTCGTGCAGGTGCAGCGGCAGCACGGGCAGTTGCATGCCGATGACCAGGAAGCCGATGAATACCGCCAGCGTGAGCGGCAGCAGTTTGATCACCACGTTGGTGACGGGGGGCGCAAGCGTCGAGGGCGACGCGTGCTGGGTATGTGCTTTTGTCATGATTGGGTCCAGGAGAGAGCGGCGCCACGGGCCGTTTTCGGTCGGCGCCGGGGCGTTCGATGCCGGTTGGCGGGCGTCTTCCTCGTCTCCTTGGAATGCGCTTTTTCGCCGTCATCGGGATAAAATGCGAATAATTCGTCGCGTTAAAATTATGCGACTAATCCTTCGCGTTTTCTATTCGCATTCTCTTTCGACCCGCCCAGCCGCCATGAGCCAGAGCAATCCCCCGCAGATCTCCTCTAGAAAGCAGCCCAAGCAGGCGCGCTCGGCCGAGCTCGTGGCCACCATCCTGCAAGCCGCTACTCAGGTTTTGGCCCAGGAAGGCGCCGGCCGCTTCACCACGGCACGCGTGGCCGAAAAGGCCGGCGTCAGCGTCGGTTCGGTCTACCAATACTTTCCCAACAAGGCCGCCATCCTGTTCCGCTTGCAAAGCGATGAATGGCGCCAGACGCAGGAAATGCTGAGCCGCATCCTGGAAGACCAGGCCAGGCCGCCGCTGGAACGGCTGCGGGCGCTGGTGCATGCGTTTGTCCGCTCGGAGTGCGAGGAAGCCGAGATGCGGGTCGCGCTCAGCGACGCCGCCCCGCTCTACCGAGACGCGCCGGAAGCCCGCGAAGCGCGGGCGGCGGGCGAGGAAACCTTTCGCGCCTTCATGCGCGAGGTGATGCCCAAGGCCTCGCCGGCCGACCTGGCCCTGGTGGGCGGCTTGATATCCACCACGCTGAGCGCCGTGGGCAAGGTCTTTTCAGGCCACGCGCGCAGCAAGGCGGAAATCGGCGCCTATGCGGACGCCATGGCGGACATGTTCTGCGCCTATATCGCCGACGTGGCGCACCGCGCTTGAACGTCGACGCGCGGCCCCGGCGTTGGCGGCCGCGCTATGCGGAAGCCGCAACGCACGATTCGATCAGCTGCCCCACCAGCGCCTGCGCGGCGGGCGTCCTTCCCGACGCGCTCCAGAGCAACCGGAAGCTGGCTTGCGGCAAGGGCGGCAAACCGGCTTCGGCGTCGATTTCCACGATTCCCGGTTCCAGGTCTTCCTGGAGAATGGCGGTGATGGCCAAGCCGGCCTTCACCGCCGCGCGCAGCCCTTGCTGACTGAGCGACGTGAAGGCAAGCCGCCATTCACGCCCCGCCTCTTCCAGCGCGCGTGTCGCCACCTCCCGGTGCAGACAGGGTTTCGGCGCCAGGGCCAGGGGCAGCGGCGCATGCGTGGCCACATCGACCCCCTCCCCCGCCGCCCACACGAACCGGGTCCGGCGCAACAGGGGCGACGCCGGGTCCTCGTCGAGCGACAGCGTGACCGCCAGGTCCAGCAGGCCGGCGTCTATCTGGTCGCGCAAGGCCAGATACGTGTCCACCGTCGCGTCCAGCCTCACCGCGGGGAACTGGCGCGAGAAGCGCGCCAGCATGGGCGGCAGGCGGTCGCCCACATAGCTTTCCGGAACGCCGAAGCGCACCGCGCCCGTCACGGCGGAGCGCTGGAAGCGTATCGCCAGCGCGTCCTGCGCCCGCAGGATCTGCTCGGCATGGCGCAGGAATTCCTCACCGTCCTCGGTCAAGGTCAGGCTGCGGGTCGTGCGCTTGAGCAGTGCGGTTCCCGCCTGCTCTTCCAGTCTGCGGATTTGATGGCTGACCGCTGATTGGCTCAGGTGCAGACGCTTGCCGGCGCGCGTGAAACCGCCCGTCTCATGTACCGCGATGAATGCGCGCAGAAGATCCGGGTCGTAGTCCATGCCGATCACTCATGATGAAATTTAATTAATCCAACAAAATTAAATCATTTCCATCATTTTTTGTCTTTTTCCACAATGGCATTCCCGCCAACCGTCCGCCGCGCATCCGCGGACCGGGTCCGGACCTGACGTGCGCACCACCCGGCGCGCCGGCAAGATCCGCCCGATTGTGGAAACACCCATGAAGCCCCTAACCCCTGCACACAAGAATACGGTCACGCTTACCGCCGCCTGCCTCGCCTGCCTGATGTTCGGCCTGGAGATTTCCAGCGTCCCGGTAATCCTGCCCATCCTCGAAACCGTCCTGCGCAGCAGCTTTCGCGATCTGCAATGGATCATGAACGCCTACACCATCGCCTGCGCCGCCGTGCTGATGGCGGCGGGCGCGCTGGCCGACCGCTACGGGCGCAAACGGGCATTCCTGCTCTGCCTGGTGCTGTTCGGCCTCACCTCCCTGGCCTGCGGCCTGGCAGGCAGTTCCACCTGGCTGATCGCGGGCCGCTTCCTTCAGGGCATGGCCGGCGGCGCCATGCTGGTCTGCCAGCTGGCGGTGCTGTCGCACCAGTTCGCCGACAGCGCCGCGCGCGCCAAGGCCTTCGGCGCCTGGGGCGTGGTCTTTGGCATCGGCCTGGGCCTGGGCCCGATCATCGGCGCCGGCATCGTGGCGCTGTCCAGCTGGCAGTGGGTGTTCCTGGTGCATGTTCCCATCGCGGTGGCGGCCTTCGGCCTGGCGGCGGCCGGCGTGGACGAATCGCGCGACCCGCAACACCGCCGGCTAGACTGGGCGGGCATCGTCTCGCTCTCGGTCGCGGTGTTCGGCCTGGCCTGGTTCATCACGCAAGGGCCGGTGGCGGGCTTTGCCAGCCTGCCCTCGCTGGCCAGCTTGCTCGCCGCTGCGG
Source organism: Achromobacter sp. 413638 (assembly GCF_043119405.1). Taxonomy (NCBI): domain Bacteria; kingdom Pseudomonadati; phylum Pseudomonadota; class Betaproteobacteria; order Burkholderiales; family Alcaligenaceae; genus Achromobacter; species Achromobacter sp. 413638. The sequence continues at coordinate 682 of NZ_JBICCO010000094.1, read as the reverse complement.
GCGGTTTCATCATCTTCGCCGCGGCGCAACGGCGGGCCGTCGATCCGCTGTTCGATTTCTCGGTATTCCGCATCCGCCGCTTCTCCGGCGCGCTGCTTGGGTCGATGGGCATGAACTTCAGCTTCTGGCCGCTCATGATCTACCTGCCCTTGTATTTCCAGCACGGGCTGGGCTATGCCAGCCTGGCGACCGGGCTGTCGCTGTTGGCCTATACCTTGCCGACGCTGATACTGCCGCCGCTCGGCGAACGCCTGGCGCTGCGCTACCGGGCGGAGGCCGTGATTCCCGCCGGCCTGTTCGCCATCGGCGCGGGGTGCTTCCTGATGGCCTGGGGCAGCGGCGTCCAGCAGGCCAGCTGGCTGACGATGCTGCCCGGCTGCCTGCTCGCCAGCATCGGCCTGGGCGTGACCAATACGCCCGTGACCAACACCACCACCGGCTCCGTGCCAACGGGGCGCGCCGGTATGGCGTCCGGCATCGACACCAGCGCGCGCTTCATCAGCCTGGCGCTGAACATCGCCGTGATGGGCTTCATCCTGGTGGAAGGCATCGCCTCGTTCCTGCGCAGGCAGCTCCCACCGGCGATCGATGCCGCCCAGCTCCGCTCGCTGGCCGAACAGCTGACCACGGGAACGGCCCCGACGACCGGACAGGGCGCGGCCGCGTGGACCGTTCCCGCCGA
>NZ_JBICCO010000093.1:0-25374 GCF_043119405.1 Achromobacter sp. 413638 | reverse complement strand
GTTAAGCGGGCGGGGGGGCGGGGCCCCCGCGCCGCATCCGTTGGCGGACGCGGGCGCCTCGCCCAAACGCGTCGTTCAATTACTACTATCGCGGCTATCAGCCGGATAAAAACTGGCTAAAGAAGGCGCGTTGCGTTAACATAAGCCGGTGATTTTCCGCAAAAACCTGACTTCGACGCCGCATCGCACCACGAGCGTCCTGGCTGGTTTTCCTGAGCGAGCGTCTCTTGCCTCAAGGCTTGGGCAACCGTTCCCACGCTTCTTCCAGCCTCGCGCACAGCGCCCGGCTGCGACCAAGCCGCGCATCGCGCGCACCCCAGCGCCTCGCGGCGCAGGTATCCGTCATTTCAGACATCCACTCGGGATGCCGTGGCCCTTACCCGCGCCTGCCCGGACGTTTTGCGTTCCAACCGCCGGACCCGGCTTACCGCCTCCGGCACGCGTCGCCGCTCACGCGGCATGCCATGCCGCCCGCATGGCGCCGCGCAATGATCAAGGAGTAGACCATGGCAAAAGAAGAACTCATCGAACTGGACGGCATCGTTGACGAAGTACTGCCCGACAGCCGCTACCGCGTGAAGCTGGACAACGGCATCGAAGTCGGCGCCTACGCGTCGGGCCGTATCCGCAAGCACCGCATCCGCATCCTGGCCGGCGATCGCGTCACGCTGGAAATGTCCCCCTACGACCTGACCAAGGGCCGCATCAATTTCCGTCACAAGGACGAGCGCGGTCCCGCCCCCACCAGCCGCCCGCCCGCGCATCGCCGCTAAGGCGCGCAATGACGGATGGCGCGGCCGCTTAACCCCGGCCGGCGCCGTGCCGTAATGCAGGATGCGGCGGTTCATGGAAAAATGCCGCATTCCCGCCCGCGCCCTGCCGGCGGCACACGCATGAAGCAAGATGGACCTGAACCAAGAGTTGCAAGCCGCCGCCGATCAGCTTGACCGCGCGCGCAGGAAATTCGCCAGGGGCGAAAATGGCTTGCGCCTGCTCAGCCAGTCGCGCGAGGCTTTCATCAACAGCCTGCGCAACACCGGGCTGACCTACGCCGACGCCAAGATCAAGTTCGACAACTGCCTGGACGAACAGGAAGCCGAACTGCTGCAGCTCCACGAACAGATGCTCTACGCCGAACGCATGCACCAGTACGCGCTGCACCGGATCGCGCTGCAGCACCCCTCGGCCCAGCCAGACCCGACCGAATCCGCGCTGGCCGGTTGAGCGCCCGGCCGCCGCGCGCCTGCGCGGCGACAATCAGGGCTTGAAGGCGCCGATGAAGATCGCGGGATCGACCCGCGCATCGTTCAGGCTGACGTTCCAGTGCAGGTGCGGCCCCGTGGCGCGGCCCGTGGCGCCCACCTTGCCCACCACCCCGCCGCGCGGCACCTCGTCCCCCACCTTCACGTCGATCGCCGACATGTGGCAGAACATGCTGACCATGCCCTGGCCGTGGTCCAGGAACACAGTCTTGCCGTTGAAGAAATAATCCCCCACCAGCGTCACCACGCCAGCGGCCGGCGCCTTGATCGGCGTGCCGGCAGGCACGGCGAAATCCAGCCCGGAATGCGGATTGCGCTCTTCGCCGTTGAAGATGCGCCGCAGGCCGAAGGGGCTCGACAGGCGGCCGCCCGGCACCGGACGGTCCAGGATGAGGTTGCTGGGCGTCACGCCGGCGCGATAGCTTCGGTTGGCCGCGCTCTGCTCGGCCATTTCACGCTCGATGCGCTTCATGTCCTCGTCGCTGGGATTGACCTGGCGCGGGTTCTTCAGCGTGATGCGCTGCGCGGCGTATTCCTTGGGCCGCACCGTGAAGGCAAGTTCGCGCGCGCCCTTGGCATCGCGGATGGACACACGCTGCTCGCCCGCCTTGACCGACAGGGGAATGCCCACCACGGCGATCCACTGACGCCCTTCCTCGCGCACGACCAGCGCGCGCCGCTCCAGGAACGTGACCTCCGGCGCCGCCGGGCCATCGCCCAGCGCCAGCACGGCCACGCCACCGGGAACCGGAGCGTTGAGCTTGCGGGAAATGAAACCCTGCTGTTGCTGCGCGCGCAGCGGCCCGGCGGCGAACAACGCCGCCGCGGCCACGCCCAGCCACAGCACGTCGCGGCGCGTGCCCGTCATGATCACAGACACAGGTTGGCCGGCTCGATCATGCTCTGATCGCGGCGATTGATGCGGGTGGACAGGCGGGTCTCGGTCTTGCCCTTCCAGTGCGTAGTGGTCAGCACCGCCTCCACGCCCAGGCTGTCGCTTTGGACCAGCTCGAAACCGTTGCGCACGGCCTTCTGCTCGAACTTGATGCCCTGCGCCTTCCAGGCGCTGGCCACGCAGGCGGTGTAATCCTCGGCGCTGCGTTGGGTGGAGCCATAGAAGACAGGATCGCGGCTGCGCACGTCCTTGACGTTGGCGCAGGCCGACAGCGCGGCGAGAACGGTAAGGGACAGGGCGAGGCGGACCTTCATGTCGGCGGGCATCTCAAAACGGGGTTGATCGGCAAGTCAAAAACTATACCGCAGCGGCCGCTCAGGCCTGCTGCGCGCGGCGCGCCGATTTCGGGCGGAAGGCGGCGATCACCTCGGGCCGGGTCTCGGCGTAGGGACCGCCGATCAGATCGATGCAATACGGAATGGCGGCGAACACGCCCGGCACCAGGGTGGCGCCGTCATCGCCCTTCAGCCCCTCCAGGGTTTCGCGTATGGACTTGGGCTGGCCCGGCAGGTTGACGATCAACGCCGCATGCTCGGTCGTCTCCCTGATCACCGCGACCTGGCGCGACAGGATTGCGGTGGGCACGAAACGCAGGCTGATCTGGCGCATCTGCTCGCCAAACCCAGGCATTTCGCGAGTGCCGGCGTCCAGGGTGGCCTCGGGCGTCACGTCGCGGCGGGCCGGGCCGGTGCCGCCCGTGGTCAGCACCAGGTCGCAGCCGCAATCGTCGACCAGTTCGATCAGCGTCCGGGTGATCCCCTCGCGCTCATCCGGAATCAGCCGGTCCACCGCCTGCCAGGGCGAGGCCAGCGCCGTTCCCAGCCATTCCCGCAGCGCGGGCAGGCCCTGGTCCTGGTAGGCGCCCGCGGAGGCGCGATCGGACACGGATACCAGGCCGATGAGCAATTCGTCGGGGTGGCTGCGGACTAGGCGGGCGGAGGCGTTCATGGCGGGATGGCGAGTAATGGAAGAACTGGCGGCGGCTAGCCGCGCGTATCCACGGGCGGCGCCGAAACCCGGATGCTATCGCATTCTTCCGCCCCGGGCCGGCGCCATGCCGGGAGCTTGTCCGGACTCATCGGGGACAGGTCACAAATCTGCAATAATCGGCACCTTCGCCGGAACCTGCCCCCGCCTCCATGTTCGACCTCTTCCATGGCCTAGACCTCTGGGTCGGCCTCAGCCTCGTGCTGGCCCTGACCTTCGTCCTGGCCTTCGAATTCATCAACGGCTTCCATGACACGGCCAACGCCGTCGCCACGGTGATCTACACCAAGGCCATGCCGCCGCACCTGGCGGTGGTGCTGTCGGGGATCTTCAATTTTCTCGGCGTGCTGCTGGGCGGCGTGGGCGTGGCCTATGCCATCGTCCACCTGCTGCCGGTCGAGCTGCTGATCAACGTGGATACCGGACGCGGCCTGGCCATGGTGTTCGCCATGCTGGCCGCCGCCATCGCCTGGAACCTGGGTACCTGGTACTTCGGCATCCCCGCCTCCAGCTCGCACACGCTGATCGGCTCCATCCTGGGCGTGGGCCTGGCCAATGCGCTGATCACCGACCTGCCACTGGGCGACGGCGTCAACTGGGGCAAGGCCATCGATATCGGCCTGTCGCTGGTGGTCTCGCCGGTGGCGGGCTTCCTGATCGCGGGCGGCCTGCTGCTGGCGCTCAAGCGCTGGCTACCGCTGTCGAAGATGCACAAGACGCCCGAGCAACGGCGCGAACTGGACAACAAGAAGCACCCGCCGTTCTGGAACCGCCTGGTGCTGGTGCTGTCGGCGATGGGCGTGAGCTTCGTGCACGGCTCGAACGATGGCCAGAAGGGCATTGGCCTGATCATGCTGGTGCTGATCGGCATCGTGCCCGCCAATTTCGTGCTGGACACCAACAGCACCACCTACCAGATCGAGCGCACCCGCGACGCCGCCACGCACCTTAGCGCGTTCTACCACCGCAACGAGGCCACGCTGGGCGACTACCTGGCGCTCAAGCGCGGCGGCGGCGCATCGGACCTGCCGCCCAGCTTCCGCTGCGATCCCGAACTGACGCTGCCCACCATCGCCGCGCTGCAGGCCGACCTGCAGGGCGTGAGCCATTACGGCGACCTGCCAGCCGCCAAGCGCATCGACGTGCGCCGCTATCTGCTTTGCCTGGACGACACGGCCAAGAAGGTCGCGCGCCTGAAGGAACTGCCGGCCCGCGAACGCGCCGACCTGCAACGCCTGCGCACCGACCTGACCGCCACCACCGAATACGCGCCCTTCTGGGTGATCGTCGCGGTGGCGCTGGCGCTGGGCGCAGGCACCATGGTCGGCTGGCGCCGCGTGGTGCTGACCGTGGGCGAGAAGATCGGCAAGCAGGGCATGACCTACGCGCAGGGCATGTCGGCGCAGGTGACCGCCATGGGCGCCATCGGCCTGGCCAACGTCTTCAGCCTGCCGGTGTCGACCACGCACGTGCTGTCCTCGGGCATCGCCGGCACCATGATCGCGAACAAGAGCGGCCTGCAGGGTGGCACCGTGCGCAACATCCTGCTGGCCTGGGTGCTGACCCTGCCCGCCTCGATGCTGCTGGCCGCCGGCCTGTTCTGGGTCGGCGTGCGCATCGCGGGATAAGGCATCGCGGCCGCGCGGAACATCCGCGCGGCCGGCGCAACAGTCTGGCTACCGCGCCGGGCTATCTGCCGCCGCGTCCGGCGCCTAACATGACGCCATGAACGCATCCTCTCCCATCCTCCACTACATCTACGACCCGCTGTGTGGCTGGTGCTACGGCGCCGCGCCGCTGGTGGAAGCCGCCCGCGCCGTGCCCGGCCTGGCCATCGCCCTCCACGGCGGCGGCATGATGGCCGGCAGCAACCGCCAGCCCGTCACCGACGCGTTGCGGCGCTACGTCATGCCGCATGACGAGCGCATCGCGGGCCTGAGCGGCCAGCCGTTCGGCGCCGATTATTTCGATGGCCTGCTGCGCGACGGCGGCGCCGTGTTCGACTCCGAACCGCCCACCTCCGCCATCCTGGCCGCCGAGAACCTGGCCGGTCGCGGACTGGACCTGCTCAAGCGCATCCAGCGCGCCCATTACGTCGAAGGGCGGCGCATCGCCGATCCCGCCGTGCTGCGGGAGCTGGCGGCCGAGATCGGCCTGGACGCCGACGCCTATGCGGCCGCCCAGGCCGACGCCGCCGGCGCCGCCACGCTTGATCACATCGCGCAAAGCCGCCGGCTGCTGTCGCAGATCGGCGGCTCGGGCTTTCCGACCCTAGCCCTGGAGCGCAAGGGCGGCTACACCTTGCTGGAGCCGGGCCGCTACCTGGGCCGGCCGGCGCAGTGGCAGGCCGAGCTGCGCGAGCGGATCAAGGGCGCGGGCTGAGCCGCGCCGGCGAGATGCGCCAGTCACTTCGGCTTCTACGAATGGGCGAGGTCGACGGGCAGCGGTAAGGTGGCGTCCATGCCTCGATTTCCGAGGCCTGGAGATGCCACCATGACCCACGCCGCCTATTCGAACCCCCTTCGGGGCAACCCTCCTTCGGTCAATACCGGCATGACCGGCCGGCACCGCCTTCAGCCGCAACGCCGGGTTAGCCTCTCCGGGCAACAGGCCGGCCACCTGCATGCCCAGTCACACTCAGAGACGCTGTCTGGCCAGGCGCCACGGCGGCAAACCATCACCCAGGCATTGGCCATGCCCGGCATCGAAAACATCGAATTCGATCCGCCCCGTCTGGAACTCGTGTTCCAGCCATCCTCCGACCAATGAGGTACGTGCTCGACACCAATGTCGTTTCCGAACCTCGCAAGGCAGGCGCCGGCCAGGCCAACGCCAAGGTTTCTGCATGGATAGCCAATGTGGACACGTCTGCCTTGTTCCTGTCCGCCATCACCGTCATGGAACTCGAAATCGGGATTCAACGCGCGGAACGCAAGGATCCACGACAAGGCATCGTGCTGCGCGCCTGGATGAACGGCCGAGTGATGCGCACTTTCGCCGCCCAGGTATTGCCGATATACGTCAAGATCGCGCGGCACTGCGCCGCCCTGCATGTGCCGGACCGGCGCTCCGAACGGGATGCGCTGATCGCGGCGACGGCACTGGTACATGGCATGATCGTCGTCACGCGCAATGTGGCCGACTTCACGCCGCTCGGCGCGCCGTTGCTGAACCCCTGCTCATCCGACTGAAGCCGCCACACACCGCATGCGTCGCCTCGGTGGACCACCTGACTTGCGAGCAAGTCAGGTCCTTGCCCGGCGCCTACTCCGCGTCGCCCCCCAGCGCACGCAGTTGCGCCTTCAGCCTGCGCACTTCCTGGCTCAGATCCAGGATCAGCGCCACGGCATCCAGCCCGGCGTCGAAATCACGTTCCAGCCGGCGGGCCTCGCGGGCGCGCCGCAGATCCAGGCTATGAAACCGCCATTCTTCCCGGCGGTCGCCGGCGGCGCTGACGATGCCCACTTCCACCAGGCGGGCCACCCACTCCACTTCGGCGCCGCAGGCGTGCGCCAGCTCGTTCGCGTCCAGTGGCTGCGACTTGCCCACCACGGTGGCGCTGGCGATGACGACTTTCTTCATGTTCAGGCTCCCAGGTGCCGGCGCGGGTTGAAGGGCAGATCCTGCTGCATCTTGCGATAGGCCTGCTTGGCGGCCTCGGTGTCGGCCGGCGGCAGCGCCAGTTCCAACACCAGATACAGGTCGCCAGGCGGATCGCCAGGTATGCCTCGGCCGCGCAGCCGCAGCTTGCGGCCATTGGCCGACCCCGCGGGGATGGACACTTCCACCGCGCCCCCGGGCGTGGGCGCCTCGACCTGCGCGCCCAGGGCCGCTTCCCAAGGCGCCACGGGCAAGGACATGTACAGGTCGCGGCCCTCGGCGCGATAGCGCGCATGCGGCTTGAAGCGCACTTCGAGATACAGGTCGCCGTTCTCGCCGCCGCCGTAGCCCGGCATGCCCTGCCCGCCCAGGCGGATGTACTGGCCTTCGCGCACGCCCGCCGGAATGCGCACGCTCAAGGTGCGCGTGCTCATCTGCGGTCGGCCTTGATCGTCCATGCGCATCGAGCGCAGGCTGATGTCGCGGGTGGCGCCATGCAGCGCGTCCTCCAGGTCCACCTCGATCGCCGCATGGTGGTCTTCGCCGCGCGCGCGGAAGTCCTGCTGCGGCGCATGCCGCCGCGCCCCGCCGAACAGGGACGAGAAGAACTCGCTGAATTGCGCCTCGTCGCCGGGCGCCGCCCCCCGGTGGAACTCGAAACCCTCGTCCCAGCCGGGCGGCGGCTGGAAGCCGCCATCCGGTGACACGCCGGCCGCCAGGTTGTCATAGGCCTGGCGCTTTTCCTGGTCGCGCAGCACGTCATAGGCCTCGTTGACGTCGCGCATGCGGGCCTCGGCGTCGCTTTCCTTGCTGACGTCGGGATGATATTTGCGGGCGAGCTTGCGGTAGGACCGACGGATCTCGTCGTCCGAGGCGCCGCGCTCCACGCCGAGTATGCCGTAGTAGTCCTTGAACTCCATGTCCCAGCCCATTGAAAGGGTTGCAGCCGCCAGCCGCGCCGGAATCGGCCATCCAATGGATAGAAGATAGGGGTTGCGCGCCGTTTTTTCAATGCGTGGGCGCAGACGGTCGGCAACCGCGCCATAATTGCGGACGTGGCCGCTTGCCAGGCATGCTGGCCCCGGCGCGCCGTCCGACGAGGGCGGCGCAACCAGAACGGGACCGGCCGCTTGCAGGCGGCCAGGAGCCCATGCGCCAAGGCGCAAACGCAGGAACCCCATCATGCTGGAAATCATCGACGTCGATTTCAACAACCCGGAGCATGGCCGCCAGGTGCTGGCCATGCTCGACGAATACGCCAGCGGCCCCATGGGCGGCAACACGCCCCTGCCGGCCCATGTCCACCGCGACCTGATCCCGGAACTGGCCCGCCGCCCCACGGCGCGCGCGCTGCTGGCCCGCGTGGATGGCGAGCCGGCCGGCGTGGCCATCTATCTCGAGGGCTTTTCCACCTTTGCCTGCCGTCCGCTGCTGAACCTGCACGATCTGGGCGTCTCGCCCCGCTTCCAGGGCCAGGGCGTGGGCAAGGCGCTGCTGTCCGCGCTGGAGCAACGCGGCCGCGCGATGGGCTGCTGCAAGATCACGCTGGAAGTGCTGGAAGGCAACGCCGTGGCGCAGGGCCTGTACCGCAAGCAGGGCTACGAAGGCTACGCGCTGGACGAGCACACCGGCCGTGCCCTGTTCTGGCAGAAGAAGCTGGCCGCCTGAATCCCCAATTTGCAACCACCACCCGCGCGACCGCGGGGCAGGATCGATCATGAAGATGAGCAACATCCCCTTCGGCACCACCGACTGGAACGAGGTCGAACGTACCGAACATCCCGGCAAAACCGGCGTCGCCTACTGGCGCACGCGCCAGTTCGACAATGTGCGCGTGCGCATGGTGGAGTATTCCCCCGGCTACCTGGCGGACCACTGGTGCAGCAAGGGCCATATCCTCTTCTGCCTGGACGGCGAGCTGCACACCGAGCTGGAGGATGGCCGCCGCTTCGTGCTGACGCCCGGCATGAGCTACCAGGTGGCGGACCAGGCCGAGCCCCACCGCTCATCCACGCCCACCGGCGCGCGCCTGTTCATCGTCGACTGAGGCGCCCGCGCGACACGCGAAATTTCAATTGCGTTACGCTGTAGGGCCGCACCGCCACGGCGGCGCGGCCCAGGGCTTTTCCATCTCATCCAGCAACCGCCTGACCGGAGACCTCAATTGGGCGCCCCTTTCACGCTATTCGTCGATTCCCAGTTTCTCAGCCCCTACGCCATGTCGGCCTATGTCGCGCTGACCGAGAAAAAACTGGCCTTCGAAGTGCGCCCCATCGACCTGTCGGCGGGCGAGCAGCGCATGGTGCCCTTCCAGAGCCGGTCCCTCACGTCCCGCGTGCCCGCCCTGACCCATGGCGATTTCCACCTGACCGAATCCACGGCCATCGCCGAATACCTGGAACAGCTCTATCCGGCGCCCGATCATCTGGCGCTGTATCCCGAGGCCCCCCAGGCCCGCGCCCGCGCGCGCCAGTTGCAGGCATGGCTGCGCAGCGACCTGGGCGCCCTGCGCCAGGAGCGCCCGACCGAAACCGTGTTCTGGGACCAGCCCGGCCAGCCCCTGTCCGACGATGGCCACGCGGCCGCGGCCAAGCTGATCCATGTCAGCAGCGCGCTCATCGGCGCTGGCCAGGCCACGCTGTTCGACGCCTGGAGCATCGCCGACGCCGACCTGGCCACCGCGCTGCGCCGCCTGTGGCTGGACGATCTGCTGCCCGACACACTGCGCGCCTATGCCGAGGCGCAGTGGCAACGCCCCAGCCTGCGCAAATGGCTGGATCACAACGCGGCCGCCCGACGCTGACGCCAGCGACGCGCCGCGATGCTGCTGCTCGATCACATCTCCATCACCGTCCCGCGACTGGACGAAGCGCGCCCGTTCTATGACGCGGTGATGGACGCGCTGGGCGCGTCCAAGGTCTATGACCGCGAGGACGCCCTGGGCTACGGCGAACGCTGCCGCGCGGGCGACGCCGGACACACCTATCTGTCGGTCTTCGCATCCCCGCAGGCCGGCAGCGACGCGCGCCGCCATTGGTGCTTCAAGGCGCCCAGCAGAAGCGCCGTGGACCGCTTCCATGCCGCCGGCCTGGCGCATGGCGGCCGCGATGACGGCGCGCCCGGCCTGCGCCCGCACTACCACCCGCATTACTACGCCGCCTTCCTGCTCGACCCCTGCGGCAATCGCATCGAGGCCGTCTGCCACGACCCTGAGTGACGCTCGGGGCGCGCAGATCCGCCTGGAACGTTAAGAAGGGACACATAGTCCACCGAGGTTTGACCTGCATCAAACCCACCCATGTTGCGACGCAACATCGATTGCGGTGTAATGGGGAGGTCAAGTCAGTCGGTTCCACTCTGGAATCGGTCCGGCGTGCGTCCATGCCGGAAAGCCACCCGCATACTCAGGAGATCGCCATGGCCGAACCCGGCAAGGATCGCGACCCCGCCCCGTCCAACCCATGGACGGCCGCCTACGAATACGCCGTGGACGCCTGGCAACGAGGCGTCCTCTACGCCGACGTGATGCGCCAGCGCGGCAACCAATACCACCAGCACATGGCCAAGCGCGCCCCCAACGTGCTGAGCATGGAATATGAGCTGGTGCTGGACGGCCGCGAATTCCCCCGCCCGGTCAACTACGGCCTGCTACGCATCACGCCGCCCCAGGGCGTCGAAACCGACCCGATCAAGCGCCCCTTCCTGGTGGTCGACCCGCGCGCCGGCCACGGCCCCGGCATCGGCGGCTTCAAGCCGGAAAGCGAGATCGGCGTGGCGCTGCGCGCAGGGCATGCCTGCTACTTCGCCACCTTCCTGCCCCAGCCCATGCCGACCCAAACGGTCGAGGACGTGATCCAGGCCGAGGCGCGCTTCCTGGAAGAGATCATCGCCCGCCATCCCGACGCGGAAGGCAAGCCCGTGGTGGTGGCCAATTGCCAGGCCGGCTGGCAGATCATGATGACCGCCGCCGTGCGTCCCGAGCTGTTCGGTCCCATCATCGTGGCCGGCGCGCCGCTGTCCTACTGGGCGGGCTGGCGCGGCATGAATCCCATGCGCTATTCCGGCGGCCTGCTGGGCGGCAGCTGGCTCACCGCGCTCACCAGCGACATCGGCAACGGCAAGTTCGACGGCGCCTGGCTGGTGCAGAACTTCGAGAACCTGAACCCGGCCAACACGCTCTGGAGCAAGCAGTACAACCTGTACTCCAAGGTCGACACCGAGGCGGAGCGCTACCTGAGCTTCGAGAAATGGTGGGGCGGCCATGTGTTCCTGAACGGCACCGAGATCCAATACATCGTGGACAAGCTATTCGTGGGCAACCGCCTGGCCACGGCCGGGCTGGTCACGTCCGACGGCATCCGCATCGACCTGCGCAACATCCGGTCGCCCATCGTGGTGTTCTGCTCCAAGGGCGACAACATCACGCCGCCGCCGCAGGCGCTGGGCTGGATCCCAGACCTTTATCAGGACGACGCCGAAGTGCTGGCCCATGGCCAGACCATCGTCTACGCCGTGCACGAGAGCATCGGCCACCTGGGTATCTTCGTGTCCGGCAGCGTGGCGCGCAAGGAACACCAGGAATTCACATCCAACATCGACATGATCGATGTGCTGCCTCCTGGCATCTACCAGGCCGAGATCGCCGACAAGACGCCGGACACGCCCAACGCCGACCTGGCCCAGGGCAACTATGTACTGTCGTTCGAGGAACGCCACCTGGACGACGTGCGCGCCATCGTCGACCGCAAGGAAGACGATGACCGCCGTTTCGCCGCGGTGGCCCGAATCTCGGACATCAACCTGGGCATGTACCGCAGCTTCGTCCAGCCCTGGCTGCGCGCCACCGTGACGCCGCAGTCGGCCGAATGGCTGCAGCGCCTGCACCCGTTGCGCCTGCCCTATGAGCTGATTTCCGACCGCAACCCGCTGGTCGCGCCAATCGCCCGCGTGGCCGAGCAGGTGCGCGAGCACCGCCAGCCCGCCTCGTCCGCCAATCCATTCCTGATGGCCCAGGAAATGGTGTCGAACTGGATCGAGACCAGCCTGAACATCTGGCAGGAATTGCGCGACTCCGCCGCCGAACGCAGCTTCATGAGCATCTACGGTTCGCCGGTGGTGCAGGACCTGGCCGGCCTGGGCGCACAGGACGGCCTGCCGCGCCGCCATCCCGGCGTATCGCCCGAACACCGCGACTTCATGGCGGCCCGCGCCGCCGAGCTGCGCTCGCAGCTGCAGGAAGGCGGGCTGCTCGTGGCCGCCGTGCGCATGCTGCTGTACGTGGCCGGCGCCGAGGGTGGCCTGGACGAACGCAGTTTCGCGCTGATCCGCAAAATGCGCGCCGAATCAAACAACACCATCACGCTGCAGGAATTCAAGGACCTGACCCGCGACCAGGCGCTGATGTTGACGCTGGACGCGCCCGCCGCCATCCAGGCCATGCCGCGCCTGCTGGAGGGCGAAACTCCCGCCGCCATCCGCACCGCGCTGGACGAGATGAAGCGGGTGCTGGAAGCCGCCGAGCCACTGAGCGCGGCGGCGCGCGAAAGCCTGGACGAAATGGAGCACATCTTCGAGGCGGCCGCGCGCCGCGCCGAGCATCACGGCCGCGACGGCGCCGCGCCGCGCAATGCCGCCGCGCCACGCAAGGTCGCGGCCGCGCGCAAGACCGCCGCGCCGGCGCGCCAGCGCGTCAAGGCCGCCGTGGCCGATCCCGCCATCGAGCCCGCCGGAGTGGCCGCGAAGCAGGCCGCCAGGCGCACCCGCGCCGTGACGGCCCTGGCCGCCGGAACAAGCGCGAAGGCCTCCACGAAGGCTGCAACCAAAACCGCATCGAAGACCACAACCCCAACCGCCGCCAAATCGGCCGCCCCCCGCAAACCCGCCAACAACAAGACCAAGCCGCAATGAACCTGCCGTCCTCCACGCATTACGACAAGCTCATCGCCCGCGCCCAGACGCTGTCGGCCGCGCCCTGCGCCATCGCCCACCCCTGCGACGAACCGTCGCTGTCGGCCGCGCTGGAAGCGCGCGACCTGGGCCTGCTGCACCCCATCCTGGTCGGACCGGAACGCAAGATCCGCGACACCGCCGCGCAATTCCGCCTGAACCTGGGCGACGCGCGCATCGTCGACGCGCCGCACAGCCACGCGGCCGCCGAGACCGCCGTGGCGCTGGTGCGCGCCGGCGAGGCCAGCCTGCTGATGAAGGGCAGCCTGCACACCGACGAACTCATGCACGAGGTCGTCGCACGCAACACCGGGCTGCGCAGCAGCCGCCGCATCAGCCATGTGTTCATCATGGAAGTGCCCACCTACCCGGAACCGCTGTTCATCACCGACGCGGCGATCAACATCTTCCCCGACCTGGAAACCAAGGCCGACATCATCCGCAACGTGATCGACCTGCATCACGGGCTGGGCCTGGGCGAGCCGCGCGTGGCCATCCTGTCGGCGGTGGAACAGGTCACGCCCAGCATTCCCAGCACCATTGAGGCGGCCGCGCTGTGCAAGATGGCCGACCGCGGCCAGATCGCCGGCGGCCTGCTGGACGGCCCGCTGGCGCTGGACAACGCCATCAGCCCGGACGCGGCCCGCATCAAGGGCATACGCTCGCACGTGGCGGGCGTGGCCCAGGTGCTGGTGGTGCCGGACCTGGAGGCCGGCAACATGCTGGCCAAGAACCTCACCTTCCTGGCCAATGCCGAGGCCGCCGGCATCGTGCTGGGCGCGCGCGTGCCCATCATCCTGACCAGCCGCGCGGACAGCCCGCGCTCGCGCCTGGCCTCGGCGGCGGTGGCGGCGATCTACTCGCACCACTTGGCCCAGCAACAGGCCCGCCCGCTGGCCTGAGACCGGCCGGATCCGGTTTCATCCCTCGCCCACCGCAACGGATTTCCCCACTCCATGTCCGACACCATCCTCGTCATCAACGCAGGCAGTTCCAGCATCAAGTTCTACCTCTACGACATCGACGGCAAGGAGGAGCTGGCGCCGCGCCTGGGCGGCCAGCTCGAAGGCATCGGCACCACGCACCCGCGCCTGCGGGTGCGCGACGCCGCCGGCCAGACGCTGGTCGAACGCGACATCGCCCCCAGCCACGCGCCCGACGTGCCCAATGGCCAGGAGGTCGTGGGCACCTGGCTCAGCGGCCACCTGGGCGGCGCGCCGCTGGCCGTGGGCCATCGCGTGGTGCACGGCGGCCCCGAGCTGTCCGAGCCGGTACTGATCGATGACGACATCCTGGCGCGGCTGGATGCCTACACCCCGCTGGCTCCGCTGCACCAGCCCAACAACCTGGCGCCCATCCGCGTGATCCGCGAGCGCCGCCCCTGGATTCCCCAGGTCGCCTGCTTCGACACCGCCTTCCATCGCAGCCATTCCGAGGTGGCCGACCGCTACGCCCTGCCCGACTCGCTGTACCAGCAGGGCGTGCGGCGCTACGGCTTCCATGGCCTGTCCTACGAGTACATCGCCCAGCGCCTGCAGCGCGCGCTGCCCGAGGTCGCGATGGGCAAGATCGTCGCCGCCCACCTGGGCTCGGGCGTGTCGGCCTGCGCCATCCACCAGGGCAGGAGCGTGGACAGCACCATGGGCTTCACCGCGCTCGAGGGCCTGCCCATGGGCACGCGGCCGGGCCGGCTGGACCCCGGCGTGGTGCTGTGGATGATGGAACGCGGCATGAGCCATGACGAGATCGAGCACCTGCTCTATCACGACTGCGGCATGAAGGGCCTGTCCGGCATCGGCAACGACATGCGCGAGCTGCTGGCCAGCGACGCGCCCGGCGCGAAACTGGCCCTGTCCTACTTCGCCTGGCGCGTGGCCGAGGGCATGGCCGGCCTGGGTTGCGCCATGAACGGCATCGACGCCATCGTCTTCACCGCCGGCGTGGGCGAGAATTCCCCCGCCATCCGCCAGGCCATCAGCGAGCATTGGGGCTGGCTGGGCATCAAGCTCGATCCCGAACGCAACGCCCACCATGGGCCCCGCATCTCCAGCGACGACAGTCGCATCGGCGTGTACGTGGTCCGCACCAACGAGGAGCTGATCATTGCCCAGCACACACTCGCACTGGTGAAACAACGATGAACGCACCGCTACCGCTGGCCGGCAAGCGCGGCCTGGTCACCGGCATCGCCAATGCCGACTCCATCGCCTGGGGCTGCGCCAAGGCCTTTCACGCCATGGGCGCCGAACTGGCCGTGACCTACCTGAACGACAAGGCCCTGCCCCACGTCCAGCCGCTGGCCGAGCAGGTGCGGGCCGACATGCTGATGCCGCTGAACCTGCTGCACGAAGGCGAACTGGAAGCGGTGTTCGAGCGCCTGGAGCGCGAATGGGGCGCGCTGGACTTCGTGCTGCATTCCATCGCCTTCGCGCCGCGCGAGGACCTGCACGGCCGCGTCACCGACTGCTCGCGCGCCGGCTTCCTGCAGGCCATGGACGTGTCCTGCTGGTCCTTCATCCGCATGGCCAAGCTGGCCGAGCCGCTGATGAAGAATGGCGGCACGCTGTTCTGCATGAGCTATTACGGCTCGCAGATGGTGGTCGAGCACTACAACATGATGGGGCCGGTAAAGGCCGCGCTGGAATCGGCCACCCGCTATCTGGCCGCCGAACTGGGGCCGCAGGGCATCCGCGTGCATGCGATTTCGCCGGGGCCGCTCAAGACCCGCGCGGCCTCGGGCATCGCCGAGTTCGACACGCTGCTGGACCGCGCCCAGGCCAAGGCGCCGGCGCGCAGCCTGGTATCCATCGACGACGTGGGCGAGGCCACGGCCTGGCTGGCCACCGACGCCGCGCGCCGCATGACGGGGCAGACGCTGTATATCGACGGCGGTTATCACATCATCGACTAGTGCGCTGATCCCGCCAATGCGCCCGCATGCGGGCACGCACGCCAGGCGTTCGCAAGCGACGGACCCGACGCTCGCGAACGTCCATCCGTCTCTCTGCTAGGCCAGCGTGTCCGGCGCCGGCTGGCGCCAGCGCTCGATGGCGTCCACCGCCTGTTCCGGGCTGCCGAAGATCTTGTCCCGGCCGATCTTCTTCACCAGGCCCGAGCGCTCCAGCGCGGTGCGGAACTGGCCGTGCCCGCCCGCCACCAACAGGGTCATGCCGCGCGCGTCCAGCTCGCGCTTGAGCTCGTACAGCGCCTCGACCGCGTCGGCGTCGGCCTGGGTCATGGCCTCGGCGTCCAGCACGAACCATTGCACGTCGCCGGCCTGGTCCATGATCTCGCGCGCGCGCCGCCGGAACGTGTCGGCGTTGAAGAACCACACGGGCGATTCGAACAGCCAGATGACCGTACCGGGCACGGGCTGCGCCTCCGGATTCAGGTGCAACTTGCCCAGCACCGACTCGCCGGGCTGGCGGCCCAGCAGCGCATCGCGCGGGTTGCCCGACACATACATGGCGTACAGCAGCGTGGCGCCCACCGACACTGCCACGCCCTGCAGCACGCCGAAGCCCACCACGCCCACGGCGGCCAACACGCCGAACGCCAGCTCGACGCGGGAAATGCGGGCCAGCCGCATGAAGGCGTGCCCGTCGAACAGGCTGGCCGCCGCCAGCAGCAGGATGGCCGACAGAACGGCCTGCGGCAGCCAGTAAAGCGGCCCGCTGAGCAGGCCCACGACCACGGCCAGCGCCGCCGCCGCGCTGATGCTGACCAGCGGCGACGAGCCGCCCGCCACCAGTCCCACGGCCGTGCGCGAATCGGCGCCCGTCACGACAAAGCCCTGGAACAGTCCGGCGGCCACGTTGGCCGCGCCGAAGCCGACCAGTTCGCGGTTCGGATCGATATGCTCGCCGCTGCGGGCCGCGAAGCTGCGGGCGGTGACGATGCCGCTGGAAAAACTCACCACCAGCACGCCGGCCGCGCCCAGCAGCATGTCATCCACGCCGTCCAGGCGCACCGGCAGGCTGAGCGCCGGCAGGCCGGCCGGCACCTCGCCCACCACGGCAATGCCCATGCCGGGAAAATCGAAGGCCCAGGACGCCGCGCAGGCGCCCACCACCAGCAGGATGGGACCGGGCCAGTTGGGCCGCCAGCGCTTGACGGCGATCAGCAGCAGGCAGGAACCCAGCCCCAGCGCCAGCGTCGGGATGCGGATTTCCGGCAGGCGGCGCGACAGTTCCAGGAAGGGATGGATCAAGCCGCTGTTGCGCAGGCCCACGCCGGTCAGGCCGCTGAGCTGCGATAGCGCCAGCGTGATCGCCACGCCCGCCATATAGCCGATCAGCACGGGCCGCGACAGCAGGTTGGCCAATACGCCCAGCCGCAGCACCCGCGCGATCAGGCAGCCCACGCCCACGGTCAGCGCGATGCCGGTGGCCGCCACCAGCCGGTCCTGCGGATCGGTCAGCGCCATGCCGGTCAGCGTGGCGGCGATCAGGGTGCAGGTGGCGGTGTCGGGCCCCACGATCAATGTGCGCGACGATCCGAACACGGCATAGCCGAGCATGCCGGCGATGGCCGCCCACAGGCCGGCCACCGGCGGCACGCCCATCATGGCGGCATAGGCCAGGCCCACGGGCAGCGCCACGGCGGCCACGCTCAACCCGGCCATCACATCGCGGCGGGCGGCGTCACGGGTCAGGCCGCGCAGGTGGTTCAGGCCAGGAAAAAAGCGCAGGTTCATGAGGCGGTGAAAGTAACATCGGCGGGACCGCCAAGCCTACACCAAGGCGGACCTCCGGCGGTGGCGCCAGATCAACGATAAGGGCACCCGATCCCGCCGGAAAGGCGGCTGGCACAAGGAAAAACGCCGGTCCCGCCGCAAGGCGGAACCGGCGTTCCGGCCGGATGCGTCAACCAGGAACTCAGGCGGCGCGGGCTTCCAGCACGGCCACGGCCGGCAGGGTCTTGCCTTCCAGGAACTCCAGGAAAGCGCCGCCGCCGGTGGAGATGTAGCCCACCTGCTCGCCGATGCCGTACTTGGCGATGGCGGCCAGCGTGTCGCCGCCGCCGGCGATCGAGAAGCCCTCCGAGCCGGCGATGGCGCGGGCCACCACTTCGGTGCCATAGGCGAACTGGTCGAACTCGAACACGCCGACCGGGCCGTTCCAGACGATGGTGCCGGCCTGCTTCAGGATCTCGGCCAGCTGCGCCGCGGTCTGCGGACCGATGTCCAGGATCATGTCGTCGTCGGCCACGTCCTCGGCCGCCTTGACGGTGGCCTCGGCGTCGGCGCCGAAGGACTTGGCGCAGACCACGTCCACCGGGATCGGCACGTCGGCGCCGCGCTGCTTCATCAGCTCGATCACGGCGCGGGCCTGATCGACCTGGTCGGGCTCGGCCAGCGACTTGCCGATCGACAGTCCGGCGGCCAGCATGAAGGTGTTGGCGATGCCGCCGCCCACCACCAGCTGGTCGACCTTGTCGGCCAGCGATTGCAGGATGGACAGCTTGGTCGAGACCTTGGAGCCGCCGACGATGGCGACCAGCGGACGCTTGGGCTCATGCAAGGCGCGGCCCAGCGCGTCCAGCTCGGCTTCCAGCAGCGGACCGGCGCAGGCCACCGGCGCGAAGCGGGCGATGCCGTGCGTGGTGGCCTCGGCGCGGTGCGCCGTGCCGAAGGCGTCGTTGACGTAGACGTCGCACAACGCGGCCATCTTCCTGGCCAGCGCCTCGTCGTCCTTCTTCTCGCCGACGTTGACGCGGCAGTTTTCCAGCAGCACGACCTGGCCGGCGTCGACCTTGACGCCGTCAACCCAGTTCTGCACCAGCGGCACGGGCATGCCCAGCAGCTCGGACAGGCGCTGGCCGACCTTGGCCAGCGAATCGGCCTCGGTCAGCACGCCCTCTTTCGGGCGGCCCAGGTGGGACGTGACCATCACGGCCGCGCCGGCGTCCAGGGCCAGGCGGATGCCGGGCACGGAGGCGCGGATGCGGGTGTCTTCGGAAATGCGACCGGCGTCGTCGAACGGCACGTTCAGGTCGGCGCGGATGAACACGCGCTTGCCGGACAGGGCGCCGGCCTTGGCCAGCGCGGACAGGGTTTGTACCTTGGGCATATGCTTTGCTTCCTAGAGTTGGCGAACAAAGGGGACGAACCCGCTTTCCGCCGTGGCGGAAAACCCGTTCGTCCCCTTCGATCCGACAGCGATGCTTACTTGGCCGACATCAGCGCGACGGTGGTGTCGAGCATGCGGTTCGAGAAGCCCCACTCGTTGTCGTACCAGGACGAGACCTTGACCAGACGGCCCGAGACCTTGGTCAGCGACGCGTCGACGGTGCTGGAGGCCGGGTTGTGGTTGTAGTCCACCGAAACCAGGGGCTCGGTGTTGTAGTCCAGGATGCCCTTCAGCTCGCCTTCGGAGGCGGCCTTCAGGATGCTGTTCACTTCTTCGACGGTCGTGTCGCGCTTGGCCACGAAGGACAGGTCGACGATGGACACGTTGATGGTCGGGACGCGGATGGCGTAGCCGTCCAGCTTGCCGTTCAGTTCCGGCAGCACCAGGCCGACCGCGGCGGCGGCGCCGGTCTTGGTCGGGATCATGCTCATGGTGGCTGAACGGGCGCGGCGCAGGTCTTCGTGGTAGACGTCGGTCAGGACCTGGTCGTTGGTGTAGGCGTGGACCGTGGTCATCAGGCCGTTTTCCAGGCCCAGCTTGTCGTTCAGCGGCTTGACCAACGGGGCCAGGCAGTTGGTGGTGCACGACGCGTTCGAGATGACGGTGTCGGTGGCCTTCAGCACGCCGTGGTTGACGCCGTAGACGACAGTGGCGTCGACGTCCTTGCCGCCGGGGGCCGAGATGATGACCTTCTTGGCGCCGCCCTTGATGTGCGCGCCGGCCTTTTCCTTGGTCGTGAAGAAGCCCGTGCACTCCAGCACCACGTCGACCTTCAGCTCGCCCCAGGGCAGCTCGGCCGGATTGCGGTTGGCCAGCACGCGGATCTTGTCGCCATTGACCACCATGTAGTCGCCGTCGACTTCGACGGTGCCCGGGAACTTGCCGTGGGCGGTGTCGTAGCGGGTCAGGTGGGCGTTGGTCTTGGGATCGCCCAGGTCGTTGATGGCGACGATTTCGATATCGTGCTTCTTGCCACCTTCGTAGTGGGCACGCAGGATGTTGCGGCCGATGCGACCGTAACCGTTGATGGCGACGCGAATGGTCATGACTAGGCTCCTTTTTTACAGAACTTGCTTGACGGTCTCGGCCACCTTGTCGGCGGTCAGCCCGAAGAACTTGAACAGCGCGCCGGCCGGGGCGGATTCGCCGTAGCGGTCGATGCCGACCACGGCGCCTTCCAGGCCCACGTACTTGTGCCAGAAGGCGGTCACGCCGGCCTCGACGGCCACGCGCGGCAGGCCCTTGGGCAGCACGGACTGCTTCCAGGCGGCGTCCTGCTTGTCGAACACGTCGGTGCTGGGCATGGAGACCACGCGCACGGCGATGCCGTCCTTGGCCAGCTGGGCCTGCGCGTCCAGCGCGATGGCGACTTCCGAGCCGGTGGCGATGATGACGGCGCGGGCGCCGTCGGCGTCGCGCAGCACATAGCCGCCGCGGGCGATGGCGGCCACGGTGGCGGCATCGCGCTGCACGAAGGGCAGGTTCTGGCGCGACAGCAGCAGCGCGGTCGGGCCGCCGTCATGCACATCCATGCCGATGCTGGTCGGACGCGTCACGGCGGCGTTCCAGGCCACGGCGGTCTCGGCCGTGTCGCAGGGACGCCAGAGCGACAGGTTGGGGATCAGGCGCAGGCTGGCGGCGTGCTCGATCGACTGGTGAGTCGGACCGTCCTCGCCCAGGCCGATGGAGTCGTGCGTGAACACGTGCACCACGCGCTGCTTCATCAGCGCGGCCATGCGGATGGCATTGCGCGAGTAGTCGGAGAAGGTCAGGAAGGTGCCGCCGAACGGCAGGTAGCCGCCGTGCAGCGCCACGCCGTTCATGATGGCGGCCATGCCGAATTCGCGCACGCCGTAATTGATGTGGCGGCCGAACTGGATGCCCTGTTCGCCGGCGCGGACGGCGGCGACGCCCTTCCAGTCGGTGAAGTTCGAGCCGGTCAGGTCGGCCGAGCCGCCCAGCATTTCCGGCAGCAGCGGGGCCAGGGCCGTGATGGCGAACTGCGAGGCCTTGCGGGTGGCGACGGTTTCGGCCTTTTCCAGCGTGGCGTCCAGGAACGCCTTGAACTGTTCGGCGTAACCGGCAGGCAGCTCGCCCTTCATGCGGCGCTTGAATTCAGCGGCCTCGGCGGGGAATTCGGCGGCATAGGCGTCGAACGCCGATTGCCATTCGGCCTGGGCGGCGGCGCCCTGCTTGCGGCCGTCCCAGCCGTCGTAGATGGCTTGCGGGATCTGGAACGGCTCGGCCGACCAGCCCAGCGCGGCGCGGGTGGCGGCGATTTCGTCCTTGCCCAGCGGGGCGCCGTGCACATTGTGGGTGCCGGCCATGTTGGGCGAGCCCTTGCCGATGACGGTGCGGCAGACGATCAGCGTCGGCTTGGCCGATTGCGAGCGGGCCTGCTTGATGGCGGCGTCCACCGCAGCGACGTCGTGGCCGTCGATGCCGCGGATCACGTTCCAGCCGTAGCCTTCGAAGCGCTTGGCGGTGTCGTCGGCGAACCAGTGCTCGACGTGACCGTCGATGGAGATGCCGTTGTCGTCATACAGCACGACCAGCTTGCCCAGCTTCAGCGTGCCGGCCAGCGAGCAGACTTCGTGCGAGATGCCTTCCATCAGGCAGCCGTCGCCGGTGAAGGCGTAGGTGTGGTGGTCGACGATGGTGTGGCCGGGCTTGTTGAACTCGGCCGCCAGCAGCGCCTCGGCCAGCGCCATGCCGACCGCGTTGCCCAGGCCCTGGCCCAGCGGGCCGGTGGTGGTTTCCACGCCCGGGGTGATGCCCACTTCGGGATGGCCCGGCGTCTTGGAGTGCAGCTGGCGGAAGTTCTTCAGCTCTTCGATCGGCAGATCGTAGCCCGTCAGGTGCAGCAGGGCGTAGATCAGCATGGAGCCGTGGCCATTGGACAGCACGAAGCGGTCGCGGTTGGCCCAGGCGGGATCCTTGGGATTGTGGCGCAGGTTGCCGGCCCACAGGGCCTGGGCGATTTCCGCCATGCCCATCGGAGCGCCCGGATGCCCGGAATTCGCTTGTTGCACGGCATCCATCGCGAGGGCGCGGATGGCATCCGCCAAGGCAAGTTTAGGGGCGGTCGGATTGCTCATTCGAAAGGCTCTTTGATGCTGGCCGACCCATCGCGAAATAGGGGCCAGTTAAGTAGGTTGCGAAGCAAAAGATTTTAGCACCTGGGGATTTCCCCCCGCCCATCGGCCGGAAGGGCGAGGCGGAGCGCCGTTTTCACCCCTGTCAGAAACAACGTAGTTCCCGCAATTGCGGGGATCGGGTCCGACATTCAATATGGCAACGCCTGTCACCTTCCGGATCTCGCTACGATGATCGCCATGCTCAATATCACGCTTCCCGCCAAGGGCTTCGTCGCCTTGCGCAACGCGCTGGGCGAAGCGCCCGCGATCGCGATCAGCCAGGCGCTTGACGAGGCCCAGGTTCGCGGCGAAGCCGAGCTGGCCGCGAAGATCCTGGCGGATGCCGAAGCCAGGTTGCAGCGCGCCAGCGCAGAAACGGCCGCGAGACTGCAAAAATTCCAGGAAGAATCCAACGCCAGGTTCGAGAAGAACCGTGAAGAATCAAATGCCAGGTTCGAGAAGAACCGTGAAGAATCAAATGCCAGGTTTGAGAAGGGCCGTGAAGAATCAGACGCCAGGTTCGAGAAAAGCCGTGAAGAATCAAACGCCAAACTGGAAAGGTCCCGCGCGGAATTCCAGCAGGTGCACCACGAGCTGCGCGAGCAGATCGCCCAACTGCCCAACCGCGAGGAACTCAAGCGCTTCGCCACCCACGCCGACTTGGCCGAACTACGCTCCCACGTGCTGCGCCTGGACAAGAAGATGACCATAGGCTTCCTGGCCCTGAGCGCGCTGCAGCTGGCGCCAAACGCCCCGCTCTTCCTGGAATGGGGCGCCAAAGTGGTAGGCTACGCGCTCAAATAGGGCTTGCCTGCACTGACCCGCAGCATGGCGCCGGCATCCGCGCCGCAAGCCCCTGCTCCCGTCACGCCATTTTGCAACATTCATGTCCGACCCTCGCTTCTTCTGCGATGTCCCCCTAGCCCCCGGCGCCCGGATCGCCCTGCCCGACGCCCTGGCCCATCACGCATTGCGCGTGCTGCGCCTGCGCGCTGGCGAAGCCATCGTCCTGTTCGACGGCAAGGGCGGCGAGTATCCGGCCGTGCTGGAAACGGAAGGCAAGACGGGATACGCCCAATTGGGGCCGTTCAACCCCAGGGAAGCGGAGCCAGCCGGCCGCATCACCCTGGTCCAGGGCCTGCCTTCGGGCGACAAGATGGACTGGGTGATCGAAAAAGCCGTGGAGCTGGGCGCGGTCCGCGTCGTCCCGGTGGCGGCCCAACGCAGCGTGCTGCAACTGACCGGCCCCCGGCTGGAAAAGCGGGTGGCCCACTGGCAACGCATCGCCCAATCGGCCAGTGAGCAATGCGGCCGCAATCGCCTCATGAACGTGGACGCGCCGCAAACGCTGGCGCAATGGCTGGAGCAGCCGGCCGAGGGCCTACGGCTGCTGTGCCATCCGGATGCCGACGACGACCTGGCGGGCGCCCTGGCCGCCCTGCGAAATCAGGATGGCACGCCAGCGCTGACCTTGCTGGTGGGTCCCGAGGGCGGCTGGTCCGACAAGGAACTCGATCAGGCGCGGGCGGCGGGCGTGCAGTCAGTCAGGTTCGGCCCCCGGGTGCTGCGCACGGAAACGGCTGGCCTGGCGCTGATCGCCGCCGCGGCAGCCCTGCTCGGTTGGTGACACCGGCCCTGCCCGGCGGGCAGGGCAATATCGGCGCCGACATCGGCGCCCGCTAGCCCGGAGCGGCCTTCCTTCAGTCTTATTCGTTGTCGCCGTAGGGCGCAGCGGCGACGCCCGGTTCGGGATCGGGATGACGGCCCGCATGCTCGACCACATACGCAAAGATGCGGCCATTCTCGTGGGCGAACTCGGCCGCGTCGGCGCAGACGGCCTCGATCCGGGCGGCGTCCTCTTCCAGGGCGGGATCGCCGGAATGCAGCCGGTACAGCCACAGCACCACGCCGACCTTGTGATCCAGGACGGTATCGCACAGGCAATCGTAGAGCGCGTCCAGGTTGCCGCCGAAATATTCGGGGAAATCCACCGCCTTGACGATGGCGCGCAGCACGGCCGAGCGGCTGCGCGCCGGATCGCAATTCGCCACGAACAGCGCCAGGCCAAGCTCATGCGCGGCATCTACCACGGCCTTCTTGTCCAGCCCCTCGTCATGGGGCAAGGCGCCGCCGCGCCGCAACTGGCGCTGCAAGGTAGATTGGGCATTGCGCGTCATGCCTGTGCCTCCTCGAAAAAGGCGATAACTTCGCGATTACGCTGCATCGTATCGGCATAACCCAGTTCTATCAATCGCCTGGTGTAGCTGGATTCGAATAGCAGATACGACATCAGCGCGCCGCCCCCGGGCCGGCCTGGATCGGACGATACACCGAGTACGCGAAAAAGGGCACGGGCCTGCGCCGGCATGTCATCCAGGTGCTCCAGCGCCAGCAGGTCGAGCGACTGGCTGGGCGTGATGCTCAAGACCCGGATCCGGCGCATGGCGCCGTCCTGGCCGTCCGGAACGGCGTGCTCCATCAACTGGTTGATGCGCTCCAGCCGTTCGACGTCAGCCGACAGGCCGTCCAGAAAGATACTGGACAGCGCATGGCCGCCCACCTGCGCCAGCGACGGATACGGCGGCGTATCCTCGCGGTTCTCCGGATGGGTCTCGTCGCGGAATCCGGTGCCGACCACCAGCACCCGATGCGCGCCCAGATGAATCGCCGGACTGATGGGCGCGAGCTGGCGCATGGAGCCATCGCCGCACCACTCGCCCTTGCCATGGACGTCGACGCGGCGCGCGGGGAAAACGAAAGGAATGGCCGACGAGGCCATCAGGTGGTCGATGCCGATGTCCGTGGGAATCGCCAGGCGCAGGTAGCGATGCCAGGGCTCGATGGGTCGGTGCGCCTGATAGAAGGTCAGGTGTTCGCCGCTGGTATAGCCGGATGCCGTGATGGCCAGCGCCGAGAGCGCGCCCCGCTCCAGGTTGGACTGCAGGTTGCCGAAGTCGAGCACCCGACCCAGCAGCGCTTGCAGGGGGCTGTTGTCCAGCAGCGACTGGGGCCGCTTGCGCGTCAGGCCGGAATACATCCAGCCCAGCGACAGCAGGCCCAGCCAGCGCACGCCGGTACGGATCAGCCCTGGCGCGTCGGCCCGGTAGATCATGTCGGTGCTCAGCGAGGACCACAGGCGGCGCACCCGCCGCACGCCCAGGTGCGGACGGTCGGCCCGGCAGGCCAGCGCGGCGGCGTTGATGGCGCCCGCCGAGGTGCCGCAGATGATGTCGAAGGGATTCTGGAAACGGGAGTGCCAATCCGGATCCAGCAACTCCATGATGGCGCTGAGCACGCCGACCTGGTAGGGGGGGGGGGGGGGGGGCCGGGGGGGGGGCGGGCTACCGGCGATATCA
>NZ_JBICCO010000092.1:0-26006 GCF_043119405.1 Achromobacter sp. 413638 | reverse complement strand
CCCCCCCCCCCCCCCCCCCCCCCCCCCCCCCCCCCCCCCCCCCCCCCCCCCCCCCCCCCCCCCCCCCCCCTGCGCGCTTCCCCCTCAAGGGGGCGTCGCTGCGGACCGGCAAAGCCGGCTTCGCGCGACCCGGATGGGGCGATACCCCGGTTGCGGGTGAGAAGCCAGCAGCAGGAACAACTGATTTTCAGGCCTATTTTTTATCCATTGCAGACCAGGACGCGCATCGCGCGCCCGGCACCGAGGACATCCATCATGAGCAAAGACTGGCCCCTGTGGGAAGTGTTCATCCGCAGCCAGCACGGCCTGGCGCACAAGCATGTCGGCAGCCTGCACGCGCCCGACGCCGAAATGGCCATCAACCATGCGCGCGACGTCTACACGCGCCGCAACGAAGGCCTGAGCATCTGGGTCGTGCGCGCGTCGGACATCTCGGCCAGCAGCCCCGGCGACAAGGATCCGCTGTTCGAGCCGGCCAACAGCAAGGTCTACCGGCATCCCACGTTCTTCCCGATGCCCGAAGAAATCAAGCACATGTAAGGCGGGAGGGGGAGACATGGACAAGCATTTCTTTGAATTCCTGCTGCGCATGGGCGACACCACGCTCATCCTGTCGCAGCGCCTGGGCGAATGGACCGGCCACGGCCCCATCCTCGAAGAGGACCTGGCGCTGACCAACACCGCGCTGGACCTGCTGGGTCAGGCCCGCATGTGGCTGACCCTGGCCGGAGAGGTCGAGGGCGCGGGCCGCGACGAAGACGCGCTGGCCTATCTGCGCGACGCGCACCAGTTCCACAACGCGCTGCTGGTCGAGCGCGCCAACGGCAACTACGCCGACACCATGGCGCGCCAGTTCCTGTTTGACGTCTGGCACTACTTCCTGCTGCAGAAGCTTGAGCAGTCCGCCGACGAACGCGTCGCGGCGATCGCCGCCAAGGCGCTCAAGGAAGTCACCTATCACGTGCGCCGTTCGTCGGACATGGTGGTGCGCCTGGGCGACGGCACGGCCGAAAGCCACGCCAAGATGCAGGCCGCCATCGACGATGCCTGGCGCTTCACGGGCGAGCTGTTCTTTGACGACGCCGTGGACCAGGACCTGGCCGCGCGCGGCATCGGCTGTCTGTTGTCCGAGTTGCGCGAGCCCTGGGCCCGCCACGTGGCCGAGGTGCTGGGCGAGGCCACGCTGTCCGTGCCGGACGCCGCAGCCGCGAGCCATCCCGCCCATCGCGGCGGCCGCCAGGGCCGGCATAGCGAGGAACTGGGCTACGTGCTGGCCGAGATGCAATTCCTGCCGCGCGCCTATCCGGGAGCTAAGTGGTGAACGCCATGGCGCCCGTGTCCGCCGGCCAGGTCTTCGACTGGCTGCAGGAAGTGCCGGATCCGGAGATCCCCGTGCTTTCCGTGGTGGACCTGGGCGTGGTGCGCGACGTGCGCTGGGACGGCGAGACCTGCGTGGTCGTGATCACGCCCACCTATTCGGGCTGTCCGGCCATGCGCGAGATCACGCAGGACATCGCGGCCACGCTGGCGCGGCACGGCGTCGACGACGCGCGCGTCGAGACCCGCCTGGCGCCGGCCTGGACCACCGACTGGATGAGCGAGAAGGGCCGCGCCGCGCTCAAGGGCTACGGCATCGCCGCGCCCGCCGAGCGCGCCGTCGACATCTCCGGCATCAGCCGTCGCCGCGCCGCGCCCGCCATCGAGTGCCCGCGCTGCGGCTCGCGCGACACGCGCCTGGTCAGCGATTTCGGCTCCACGTCGTGCAAGGCGCTGTACCGCTGCGTCGCCTGCCGCGAGCCTTTCGATTATTTCAAGACCCACTGAGTGGTTGAGACAATGAGCCAGAACCAATTCCATTCCCTGAAGGTCGCCTCGGTCGCGCGCAACACGCGCGACGCCGTGGTGGTGACGTTCGACCTGCCCGAGACGCTGGCCGACGAGTTCGCCTTCCTGCCGGGCCAGTATCTGACCCTGCGCACCCAGCTCAACGGCGAAGAGCTGCGCCGCTCGTATTCGATCTGTTCGGCCCCCAGCGACAAGCGCCTGCGCGTGGCGATCAAGCGGGTGGACGAGGGCGCGTTCTCCAGCTGGGCCAACCATGAGCTGCAACCCGGCCAGACCCTGGAAGTGATGGCGCCGGCCGGCAATTTCACCGTCGATTTCTCGCCCGAGCAGGAACGCCACTACGTGGCTTTCGCCGTCGGCAGCGGCATCACCCCGGTGTTCTCGCTGGTCAAGACCGCGCTGTCGACCGAGCCCAAGAGCAAGTTCACGCTGTTCTTCGGCAACCGCGCCTCGTCGGCCGTGCTGTTCCGCGAGGAAATCGAAGACCTGAAGAACCTGTACATGGACCGCTTCTCGCTGGTCTATGTCATGAGCCGCGAAACCCAGGACATCGAACTGTTCAACGGCCGTCTGGACGGCGACAAGGTTGACCAGCTGATGTCGGCCTGGATGAGCCCGGCCGATATCGATTACGCTTTTGTCTGTGGTCCGCAGACCATGACCGAAAGCGTGGTCGAGCGCCTGCAGGCTCGCGGTATTCCGAAGTCGAACATCAAGTTCGAGCTGTTCGGCGCGCCCAAGGGCCCGCGCGCCCTGCGCACCGGCCAGGAAGCCCGACAGGCTCCCGGCAAGGGGCAGTGCGAAGTCACCGTGGTCCAGGACGGCCACAGCAGGATGTTCGTCATCGACAAGAACAAGGACAGCGTGCTGGATTCGGCGCTGGCGCAAGGGATAGAACTGCCGTACTCGTGCAAGGGCGGGGTGTGTTCCACCTGCCGCTGCAAGGTCGTCGAGGGCGAAGTGGACATGGACGCCAACTTCGCGCTGGAAGACTATGAGGTCGCGCGCGGCTTCATCCTCAGCTGCCAGAGCTTTCCGGTCAGCGACCGCCTGGTCATCGACTTCGACCAGGAAACCTGAGCCGGCGTCCGCCAGGCCGACATCATTCATTTTGGAGAGACACAGTGTCAGAGCAATTCTTCGAGCGTCACCAGGCCCTGCTGGAACAGGCCATGGCCGCCGCCGCGCTGCGCGGCTACTGGAGCCCGTTTGCCGAGTCGCCCAGCCCGCGCCACTACGGCGAGACCGCCAATGACGACGGCCGCGCCGCCTTCGAGGCGCTGCGCGGCAAGCCCTTCCCGCTGGACCTGCCCGGCGCCGAAGGCAGCGTGGGCGGCGAGGCATCTCCCTACGGCTTCGAACTGGGCATCACCTATCCGCGCGTGCCCGCCGCCAAGCTGGTGGCCGCGTCGTCCAAGGCGCTGGAGCAATGGCGCCGCGCCGGCCCGCGCGCCTGGGTCGGCGTGTCGATGGAAATCCTGTCGCGCCTGAACAAGCTGAGCTTCGAGATCGCTTACGCGGTGCAGCACACCACCGGCCAGGGCTTCATGATGGCCTTCCAGGCCGGCGGTCCGCACGCACAGGACCGCGGCTTCGAGGCCGTGACCTACGCGTGGCAGGAAATGTCGCGCATTCCCGGCATCTCGGTCTGGGAAAAGCCGCAGGGCAAGAACGATCCCATCCGCATGGAAAAGCACTTCACCGTGGTGCCGCGCGGCGTGGCGCTGGTGATCGGCTGCTCCACCTTCCCGACCTGGAACGGCTATCCCGGCCTGTTCGCCAGCCTGGCCACGGGCAACACCGTCATCGTCAAGCCGCATCCGGGCGCGATCCTGCCGCTGGCCATCACCGTGAAGGTGGCGCGCGAAGTGCTGGCCGAAGCGGGCTTCGACCCCAACGTGGTGCTGCTGGCCGCGCATGCCGCCGGCGATGACACCGCGCAGCAGCTGGCGCTGGATCCCGCCGTCAAGATCGTCGACTTCACCGGCAGCAGCGCCAATGGCAACTGGCTGGAAGACAACGCCCGCCAGGCCCTGGTCTACACCGAGAAGGCCGGCGTCAACCAGGTCATCATCGATTCGGCCAGCGACCTGAAGGGCGTGGCGCGCAACCTGGCGTTCTCGCTGGCCCTGTACTCGGGCCAGATGTGCACGGCGCCGCAGAACATCTACGTGCCGCGCGACGGCATCCAGACGCCGGAAGGCCGTGTCAGCTTCGACGAGGTCGCGGGTGCCCTGGCCGCCGCGCTGGAAAAGACCACCGCCGACGCCGCCCGCGCGGTCGAGCTGACCGGCGCGATCCAGAACGAAGGCGTGGTCGAGCGCATCGAGAAGGCCCGTGCGCTGGGCCTGCCGGTGCTGGCCGACAGCAAGCCGCTGGTCCACCCGCAATTCGAGAATGCCCGCGTGCGCACGCCGCTGCTGCTGTCCGCCCAGGCCGGCAATCCGGCCATCGGTCAGGAGTGGTTCGGTCCCATCGCTTTTGTGGTGGCCACCGATTCCACCGAACACAGCATCCAGCTGGCGCGCGACAGCGTGATCCGTCACGGCGCCTTGTCGCTGTCGGCCTACACCACCGACGACGCCGTCGCCGAGCGCATCCAGGACGCGGCCGAAGTGTCGGGCGTGTCGCTGTCGCTGAATCTGACGGGCGCGGTGTTCGTCAACCAGACCGCGGCCTTCAGTGATTTCCACGGCACCGGCGCCAACCCCGCCGCCAACGCCGCGCTGTCGGACTCGGCCTTCGTCGCCAATCGCTTCCGCGTGGTCCAGACTAGAAAACACGTGTGACCCCCCCCGAAGCGCTGCGCGCTTCCCCCCAGGGGGCGCCGCTACGGACCGGCAGAGCCGGATCCGTGCGGCCCCGATTGTGTGAGACCTCGCTGCGATGGCGCCCGGCGCTATGGATGACTGACATGAGCTATCAAGATATTCAATTCGATCTGTCTGGCGGCATTGCGCGCCTGACGCTGAATCGCCCGGACAAGCTGAACAGCTTCACCGCCAACATGCACGGCGAAGTGGCCGATGCGATGACGCGGGTGGAGAACGAAGGCGCGCGCGTGCTGGTGCTGACCGGCGCCGGCCGCGGTTTCTGTGCCGGGCAGGATCTGAGCGAGCGCCGGCCCGCGGCCGATGGCACGCCGCCGGATCTGGGCGAGACCGTCGACAAGTACTACGGTCCTCTGGTTCGCCGCATCAACGCGCTGCCCATGCCCGTGGTGGTGGGGGTGAATGGCGTGGCGGCGGGGGCGGGCGCCAATTTGGCGTTTGCTGGCGATATCGTCATCGCCAAGGAATCGGCCAGCTTCATCCAGTCCTTCTGCAAGCTTGGCCTGATTCCCGACACCGGCGGTACCTTCGTGTTGCCGCGCCTGGTCGGACGCGCGCGCGCGGCCGGCCTGGCGTTGCTGGGCGATAAGCTCAGCGCGAAGCAGGCGCAGGACTGGGGCCTGATCTGGCAATGCGTGGCCGATGCCGAGTTCGACGCCACGCTGGAGCGGCTGGCGCAGCATTTCGCCAAGGCGCCGACCAAGGGCCTGGCGTTTACCAAGCGCGCCCTGCAGGCCAGCCTGGCCAACGACCTGGCGACGCAGCTGGACCTGGAGCGCGACATGATGCGCGAGCTGGGCCGCAGCGCCGATTACGCCGAGGGCGTGGCCGCGTTCCTGGACAAGCGCGAACCGCAGTTCAAGGGGCAATGATGAGCACACACGTTCCCCAGCTTGATGTGCCGTCCGATCCCCAGGAACTGGCGCAGGCCGTCGGCGCCGTGATGTACGCCGGCGACGCGGCCTCGCAGGGCCTGGACATGAAGGTCGAGGAAATGGCGCCCGGCTACGCGCGCCTGACCATGCGCGTGCGGCCCGACATGCTCAACGGCCACAAGACCTGCCATGGCGGCTTCATCTTCGCCCTGGCCGACAGCGCATTCGCGTTTTCCTGCAATTCGCGCAACGTCAGCACGGTGGCGTCGGGCTGCACCATCGATTTCCTGGCGCCCGGTTTCGAGGGCGACCTGCTGACGGCGGTGGCCCAGGAACGCTCGCTGGCCGGTCGCACCGGCGTCTACGACGTGACCGTCACCAACCAGGACGGCCGCAACGTGGCCATTTTCCGTGGCCGGTCCTATCGGATCAAAGGCCAGATCGTCGGAGTGCCTGCCGACGCCTGAGCGAGATTTCCTTTAACCGATCACCGATCAGATCATCGATCACGAGACGCCGGCGGGGCCGGAAGCGGGCGCGCATGGCGCCCGCGGTGCCGTCCGCAGCCGCCAAGAGAGCATTCCAGGAGAGAGATACCATGTCCAACACCATGAGCAAGCCGGGGCTGGACCCCATCGAGCATGCCAGCATCGACGAACTGCGCGCCTTGCAGCTCGAGCGCCTGAAGTGGACGCTCAAGCACGCCTACGACAACGTGCCGCACTACAAGAAGGCCTTCGACGAGGCCGGCGTGCATCCGGACGACCTGAAGCAGCTGTCCGATATTTCCAAGTTTCCCTTCACCACGAAGAAGGAACTGCGCGAGAACTATCCGTTCGGCATGTTCGCCGTGCCGCGCGAGCGTATCTCGCGCATCCACGCATCCAGCGGCACCACTGGCAAGCCGACCGTGGTGGGCTACACCAAGGGCGACCTGGATAACTGGGCCAATCTGGTGGCGCGCTCGATCCGCGCCGCCGGCGGCAAGCCGGGCGACACCGTGCACGTGGCCTATGGCTACGGCCTGTTCACGGGCGGGCTGGGCGCGCACTACGGCGCCGAGCGCCTGGGCTGCACCGTCATTCCCATGTCCGGCGGACAGACCGAAAAGCAGGTCCAGCTGATCAATGATTTCCGTCCGGACATCATCATGGTCACGCCGTCCTACTTCTGCAATATTCTGGAGGAGCAGCGTCGCCAGGGGATTGATCCGCGTCAAAGTTCGCTGCGCATCGGCATCTTCGGCGCCGAGCCCTGGACCGGCCAGATGCGCGCCGACATCGAGGCCGAGGCCGGCATCGACGCGGTGGACATCTACGGCCTGTCGGAAGTGATGGGGCCGGGCGTGGCCAGCGAATGCGTCGAGACCAAGGACGGTCCGGTCGTCTGGGAAGACCACTTCTACGCCGAGATCATCAACCCCGACACCGGCGAGCCCGTGGCCGACGGCGAACCGGGCGAACTGGTGTTCACCTCGCTGACCAAGGAAGCCATGCCCATCGTGCGCTACCGCACGCGCGACCTGACCCGCCTGTTGCCGCCCACCGCGCGCAGCATGCGCCGCATCGGCAAGATCACCGGCCGCAGCGATGACATGCTGATCGTGCGCGGCGTGAACATGTTCCCGACGCAGGTCGAGGAACTGGTGCTGAAGATCGCCCAGCTGGCGCCGCACTACCAGCTGGTGCTGTCGCGCACCGGCAATATGGACGAGCTGGAAATCCTGACCGAGGTGCGCGCCGAGTTCTCGACCCTGTCCGACGCGGACCGCGCGGCGCTGGGCAAGCAGCTGCAGCACGCGGTCAAGACGCACATCGGCGTCAGCGCGCGCATCCAGGTGTCGGACGCGGGCCATGTCGAGCGCACGCTGACCGGCAAGGCGCGCCGCGTGATCGACAAGCGTCCGAAGTAGGGCGCATCAGGCCTGGCGTGTATCCGGGTCGGTCCGGCCGGCGCTTTCTGGTTGGGCAAGGAAAAGAGCAGCCCCTGGGCTGCTCTTTTTTTCGGACGGGAGGATGCGCGTATCAGGCGCGGCCGGCCTCAAGGGCGGCCTGGCGCACGATGCGGCGATACCAGTAATGCAGCAGCGCGGCCGACAGCGCCAGTCCGGCCATCGCCATCAACCACATCGTGCCGGCGCCCTGGGGCGATCCGGGCGCGAGGATCAGGCGCAGCCAGTCCAGTCCGCCCTTGCCGGGGCCGAAGCCGAACCACCAGCCGCCCACCAGGCCGACGCCGGCCAGCGCCACGGTCTGCAGCAGCAGCGGCACCACGGCGATCTTGTAGGCGCGCAGCAGGTAGGAGTTGATGCACTGCATGGAATCGAACAGGTGGAACAGCGGCAGCACGGCCAGCAGCGTGGCGGCCACCGCGGCCACTTCGGCCTTGTCGGTGTAGGCGGCCAGGATCAGCGGGCGGCCGATGAGCAGCACCGCGGCGGTGAGCAGCGCGCCCATCAGGCCGAGCGTGAGACCGGCCATGCCGATGCGATGCGCCTGGTCCAGCTTGCCGGCGCCGATGGCCTGTGCCGTCAGCGCCGCCGTGGCCACGCCCAGCGCCATCGGCATCATGTAGCACAGCGCGGCCAGGTTGGACATGATCTGGTGTCCGCCGGTCACCAGCGTGCCTTCGCGGGCCACCAGTAGCGCCATGAAGGTGAAGGCCGAGACCTCCACCAGATAGGAGCCGCCCATCGGGATGCCCAGCCGCAGCAATTCCTTCAGCGACTTCCAGTCCGGCTTGCCCACGCGCAGCTGGAAGCGGCGGTAGTAGCGGTCGTGCGTGATGACCCACAGGCCCAGGCCGAGGCTGATCCAGGAAACCACGGCGGTGGCCATGCCGGCGCCGGTCGCGCCCAGGGCAGGCAGGCCCAGCTTGCCGTAGATGAATACCCAATTGAGCAGGGCCTTGACGCCGATGGCGGCCAGGTTGATCGCCATCACCAGCTTGGGGCGCGACACCGCGGTGCCCAGCGCGTAGATGGTGCGGAACACCAGCGCCGCGGGCATCGCCAGCACCAGGGCGCGCAGATAGGAGGCGATGCGCTCGCGCACGTCGGGCGCGACGTCTCCCGACATGGACAGCCAGACGTCGGGGAACAGCATCAGGATCGCGCCCACGACGGACAGGCCCAGCGCCAGCCAGACGCCCTGGCCCCAGCTGCGGCCGACCTCGGTGTTGTTGCCGGCGCCGAAGTGCTGGGCCAGGATGGGAATCAGCGCGTGCACCACGCCCATCAGGCCGACGAAGATGGTGATGTAGATCGAGGCCGACAGCGCCATCGCCGCCAGGTCGGTGGGGCTGGCGTGGCCGGTCATGGCGGTGTCCAGCACGCCGAACGAGATGCCGGCCCATTGGCTGACCAGCACGGGCCAGGCCTGCCGGGCGATGCCACGCAGCGTGGCGCCAAAGCCCGGGGGCCCCTGATGAGCGGGCGTCATCGGTTGGGCGTGACGCGCAGCAGGCGGAACACTTCGTGGCGGTCGGCGCGGCGGCCGCCTTGCCACAGCACCTCGGCGCCGTCGCTGTAGGCCGCGGTGTTGTCGCGCAGGCTCTGGTTGGTGGTTTGCTGCAGCACCACCGTGCACTTGGAATCGAACGTGAACGTCAGATTGTTGAAGATGAGGAACGAGGCGCGCTGGCCGCTGCCCAGGCTCAGTCCGCGCACGCATTCGCCGGGACGCAGGTTCTGCTCCAGCGCCTGGGCCAGCTGGCCGGA
This sequence comes from Achromobacter sp. 413638, assembly GCF_043119405.1. Lineage (NCBI taxonomy): Bacteria > Pseudomonadati > Pseudomonadota > Betaproteobacteria > Burkholderiales > Alcaligenaceae > Achromobacter > Achromobacter sp. 413638. The sequence continues at coordinate 16,737 of NZ_JBICCO010000092.1, read as the reverse complement.
CATGATGCGGTAGCTGCGCGCGTAGTCGACGGCGGGCTGCCACAGGAGCACCAGCAGAATCCAGGTGGCGGTCAGGCCGCCGGCGGACAGCACCGTGCCGCGCCACAGCGCCTGCGGCTTGACGCGCAGGCGCCAGACCACCAGCGCCACCCAGCCGATCGTGACCAGCAGCGCCAACCCGAAGGCGACCCACGAAATCGACGGCTCATAGCCGGTGGTGTGGCGGCCGATGTTGCGCGACATCTGGGCGGGCCATTGGAAGTTCACCGCGACCCAGCCCAGCCAGGCCGTGGCCACCGTCAGTGAAAAGCACATGACGGCGAACCAGTCCAGCGTGTTCACCACGCCGCGTCGCAGGGTCGGCAGCGAGAACGCGGCCAGCACGGCGCAAGGCACGGCCAGCAGCGCGTATTCCGAATCGGACGGCTCGGCCAGTCCGAACAGCAGCAGGGCCGAGCTGATCAACAGCATCAGCGGCACCCAGATATGCGGCGCGTAGATCCACGCGCGCCAGCGCCAGACAGCCAGCAGGGCGAGCGGCCAGGCGGGCCACAGATACCAGGGCAGGTCGCGCAGCGTGCGGCCCATGTCGGGCAGGTCGGGGCCGGCGAAGGAGGACAGGTTCCAGATCTTCCAGTTGCGGATCCAGTATTCGCTGCCCTGCGTGGCGGGGATCCACCACGCCAGGATCAGCGCCGCGGTCAACAGGACGATCCAGGGCAGCCAGCGCTTGCGGCGCCACAATTGGCTGCGCGGATAGAAGGTCAGCAGCGCGCCAGCCATGATCGGAATGGCGCCGATCCAGCCGCGCGTGAGGAAGCTGGCCGCCAGCGCGATGGCCAGCGTGGTCGCGCCGGTCAGCGGGCGGTCGATGCTGCGCGCCAGTGAATAGAACGCCAGCGCCTGGCAGGCCATGATGGCGGGGATGACGGTGGTTTCGTGCGTGCGCTGCAGGATGCCGACGGTGGCCAGCAGCAGCAGCAGGGCGGCGTCGGCGAGCATGCGGCCGTAGTCGCGCGGCGACGGTTCGCCGCCAAAGGGCAGGGCCAGCGGCTGCGCCTCCGAACGGCGGCCCAGCAGATAGGTGCCGTACCAGACGCTGGACGCGGTGATGCCGAACCAGAGCAGGTTGGGCAGGCGGCCTGCGGTGATGTCACCGATGAACGGACCGAAGATCCAGATCGAGATCGCGCCGACCCAGGTGATCAGCGGGCCTTCCTCGGCGTGGGCCAGATGCCCGACCTGCGGCAGCAGCCAGGTGATGCCGCCTTCGCGTATGGCGGTGATCATGGTGGCCAGGCCAACCGCGTCGTCCGTTTTCCAGGGGTCGCGCATGAACAGGCCGGCCACGATATAGGCCAGCGCCAGGCCGAGCAATACCAGCCTTGGCAGTTTTGCGGTGGCCACGGACGTCAGCCGGGCCGGGGTGGAAATCGAAAGTGGGGACACGGGCGTTACTGTAACCGAGTGGCGGGCAAGCGCCAGCCTTTCAATGGCGGCCGAGCCGGGCGGGAGAAAAAAAAGCAGCCCGAAGGCTGCCTTTTTCGCTGTGGCTCCCGGGACGGGAGCGACAGAATCAGGAAGCGGACTTGACCGTGCCTGCGGTGCGCGCGAAGCGGGCGCGGAACTTTTCCACGCGGCCGGTTTCGACGATGCGGGTCTGGGCGCCCGTGTAGAACGGGTGCGATTCGGACGTCACGTCGCACTTGAAGAGCGGGTAGGTCTTGCCGTCCAGCTCGATCGTTTCGCGGGTTTGCACCGTCGAACGGGTGATGAACTTGCTGCCCGTTTGCAGGTCGGCGAAAACGACTTCGCGGTAGTCGGGGTGAATGCCTTCTTTCATGGTGCTTTCCTAGGGCTCGCGTGAGCCGCTTTCAAGAGTTAGGGTCGCCAGCCGAAGCGCCGCAATGACTGCCAGGCGCACTTTCAGCCACGTATCCGAAAAGTAACCCCGCATTCTAGCATGTGATTTCCGGCCCGCGCCAGCTCGAAAGCGGCGCGGGCACGGTCTGGCGCCCTATTAAGGGGACGGATTCAAGGCGGGCAGATCGCCGCTCAGAGGTCCGTGCGCAGCTTCCAGATCTCGGGGAACAGCACCACTTCCAGCATCTTGCGCAGGTAGTCCACGCCCGACGTGCCGCCGGTGCCGCGCTTGAAACCGATGACCCGTTCGACCGTCGTGACGTGGCGGAAACGCCACAGGCGGAACGCGTCTTCCAGGTCTGTCAGCTTTTCGCCCAGCTGGTACAGGTCCCAGTAGCGGTCCGTATCCCGATAGACCGTCAGCCAGGCCTGTTCGACGCCGGCCGAGGCCTGGTAGGGCTGGGTCCAGTCGCGCTGCAACAATTCGGCCGGCACGTCCAGCCCGCGACGGGCCAGCAGGCGCAGCGACTCGTCGTACAGCGAGGGCGTCTCGTAAGCCTGGCGCACCTGGGCCAGCAGGTCCTCGCGGTGCGCGTGGGGCTTGAGCATGGCCGCGTTCTTGTTGCCCAGCAGGAACTCGATCTGGCGGTACTGGTAGCTCTGGAAGCCGCTGGAACGCGCCAGGTACGGGCGCAGCGCGGAATACTCGGGCGGCGTCATGGTGGCCAGCACGTCCCAGGCGTGGACCAGCTGCTCCATGATCTTGCTGACGCGGGCCAGCATCTTGAAGGCAGGCTGCAACTGGTCGGACGCGACACAGCCCACGGCGGCGCGCAGCTCATGCAGCATCAGCTTCATCCAGAGCTCGCTGGTCTGGTGCTGCACGATGAACAGCATTTCATTGTGTTCGGGCGACAGCGGGTGCTGCGCGCCCAGCAGTTCGTCCAGGTGCAGGTAATCGCCGTAGGTCATGTCGCGCGCGAAATCGAGCTGCGCCTTTTCCTGGTGGACGATGTCTTCGGGGCGTTGGGGGGCGCTCATGCGTGGCCTCCCTGGCAGGGCGGCGCGGCGCGCCGGGCGGATGCGGGCAGGCTGCGCCAGTCAGGGGCGCGCCGGCGGGCGCGGCCGGACGCCGCGCGCGGATGGAGTAGGTTTCCCATGGTCTTGCTTCATAGAAAAAGCTGGCGGATCAGCCCAGTTCGCGCAAGACGGCGCGCACCGGGCTGGCATCGGCCTGGACCAGAGCCAACGGCAATGCGATCAACTCGTAATCGCCCTCCGGCACGTCGTCGAGCACCAGGTTCTCCAGTACCCGGATGTCGTGCCGCAGGATGGTGTGATGGCTGTCCAGGGTCTTGCTGGACGCGGGGTCGATGCTGGGCGTATCCAGCCCGATCAGCATGACGCCGCGTTCGGCCAGCCATTCAATGGTTTGGGGAGCGTAGGCGGAGAAGTCGTCGGTCCACCAGTCCTGCGCCGCATGCTTGGCGGTGCGAACCAGCACGCGTGGCGGCAGGCCGCCGACGGCGTGGGCGATGTGCTCGATCTGGATCAGCGGGCCGCAATCGATGGCGTGGATCACCCGGCAGGGGCCCAGGAACGGCTCCAGCGCGACGGCGCCGATGGCCTGCGCGCCGTTGGCGTAGTGCAGCGGAGCGTCCGCATGCGCGCCGATATGCGGCGACATGGTGATCTCGCTGACATTGACCGGACAGCCGGGCTCAAGCGACCATTTCCATTTCTGGGTATAGGCCGTGTCGCCCGGAAAGACGGGCGAGGTCGCGGAGACGGGCGGGGAGATATCCCACAGGCGTTTCATGAGGGCGCGCAACGAGGGTGTGCCGGGATTTAGCTCAAGCCTAAAGCATTTGCGGACGCGAGTCTAACGGATTCCGGCGCGCCGCGCAGCCCTGGCCGCGAGCAGGCGTCAGAGCGCGCCGCATTCGGCCATGGACACCACGCTGTTGCCCGCCACGATCAGGTGGTCGAGCAGCCGCACGTCGACCAGCGCCAGCGCCTGCTTCAGGTGCCGGGTGAAGGCCTGGTCGGCGGCGCTGGGCTCGGCCAGGCCCGAGGGGTGGTTGTGCGCGATGATCACGGCGGCGGCATGGTGGCGCAGCGCTTCGCGCACGACTTCGCGCGGATAGACCGAGGCCTGCGACAGGGTGCCGCGCGCGAGTTCACCGCTGGCGATCAGGCGCAGCTGGCTGTCCAGGTAGAGGCCGACGCAATGCTCGATCCGCCGGTGGCCCAGCGTGGTCTTGCAGTACTGCTTGACGCGCCGGGGGTGGTCCAGGGCGGTGTCGCGGGTGAGATCTTCCTCGATGGCCCGCCGCGCCAGCTCCAGGACGGCGGCCAGCATGCAGGCTTTCGCCGCGCCCAGGCCGGGCACGGCCAGCAGTTCCTCCGGTGTGGCCCCCAATAGCCCGCGCAGGCCGGAAAAACGGTCGAGCAGCTGGTTGCCCAGGTTCAGCACATCCAGGCCCGGCAGGCCCGTGCGCAGGGCGATGGCCAGCAGTTCGGCATCGCTCAGGGCGGCAGCCCCGTGACGCAGCAGCCGTTCCCGGGGACGCCCGTGTTCGGGCAGGCGGACAGACAAATTCATAAGAGGCTCTAAAATCAGGGTTTGGTCAATGTTTCTATACGGTGGCAGATCTTGAGCATCGCCTCTAATGAAGTGAACGTTTTTGTCCGTCCGGATTCCTACCTGACGCTGCACTATCGGATCACGCTGGCTTCCGGGCCGGGCAAGGATTCGGTCTTCACCGACACCTTCGACGGTCGTCCGGCGACGCTGCAGATGGGGAGCGGCCAGTGGGCCCCGGGCATGGAGGCCGCGCTGGTCGGTCGCGCCGAAGGCGAGCGCTTCGGCTTCGAGCTGGAGCCGGTCGACGCCTATGGCGACCGCAATCCCGAGCTGATCCAGCGCGTCACCCGCAAGATGCTGGCCGAGCACGCCGGCGCCGACGCGACGTTCGAGCCGGGTGATCTGGTCGAGTTCGCCGCGCCGAACGGCGGGCGCTATTCGGGCGTGCTGAAGGAAATCAACGACGAGTCCGCCCTGTTCGATTTCAACCATCCGCTCGCGGGCGTGCGCCTGCGCGTGGACGTGGCGCTCTTGGGAGTGCTGTGATGAGCGAGCCCGTTACCGCCGCCGGCGCCGAGGTCGTGCTGGCGCAGCCGCGCGGCTTCTGTGCCGGGGTGGACCGCGCCATCGACATCGTCGAGCGCGCGCTGGAACTGCATGGCGCGCCGATCTACGTGCGCCATGAGATCGTCCACAACCGCTATGTGGTGGAAGACCTGCGCGCCAAGGGCGCGGTGTTCATCGACGAGCTCGAGGACGCCCCCGCGGGCGCCATCGTGGTGTTCTCGGCCCACGGCGTGTCACAGGCCGTGCGCGCCGAAGCCGACGCCCGTGGCCTGCAGGTGTTCGACGCCACCTGCCCGCTGGTGACCAAGGTGCATATCGAGGTCTCCCGCATGCGCGCCGCCGGCCGCGAGATCATCATGATCGGCCATAAGGGCCACCCGGAAGTCGAGGGCACGCTGGGACAGGCGCAGGGCGGCATGTACCTGGTCGAGACCGTCGAGGACGTGGCCGGCCTGCAGGTGGCCGATCCCGACAACCTGGCCTATGTCACGCAGACCACGCTGTCGGTGGATGACGCGGCCGCCGTGTCGCAGGCGCTCAAGGCGCGCTTTCCCAATATCGTCGAACCAAAGAAGAGCGACATCTGCTACGCCACGCAGAACCGCCAGGACGCGGTCAAGATCCTGGCGCCGGATTGCGATCTGGTGCTGGTGGTCGGCAGCCCGAACAGCTCGAACTCCAACCGTCTGCGCGAAGTGGCCGAGCGCAAGGGCGTGGCCTCGTATCTGATCGACGGCGCGCACTCGATCCAGCCGGAATGGTTGGCCGGCCGCCAGCGCATCGGCGTCACGGCCGGCGCGTCCGCGCCGGAAATCCTGGTGCAGCAGGTGATCGAACGCGTCAAGGAGTTGGGCGCGGTATCGGTCCGCACCATGCCGGGCCTGGAGGAAAACGTGGCCTTCCCGCTGCCCAAGGGGCTGTCGCGCAAGGCGCGGGTGGAACCGCTCGAATAAGAAGCCGGCGGCGGGGCCCGGGTAGGCCCCGCGCGGCGCGAAATCAAGGAGAAGACATGCAGTTGTACAGCTACTTCCGCAGTTCGGCGGCCTATCGCGTGCGCATCGCGCTCAACCTGAAGGGGCTGTCCTATGAGTACGTGCCGGTGCACCTGCTCAAGGATGGCGGCCAGCAGTTGTCGGCCGACTACCGCAAGCTCAATCCCACGGCGCTGGTGCCCACGCTGATCGACGGCGATGCGGTCATCGGCCAGTCGCTGGCCATCATCGAATACCTGGAAGAAACCCATCCGCAGACGCCGCTGCTGCCGGCCGACGCCATCGGCCGCGCGCGGGTGCGGGACCTGGCGCTGGGCATCGCCTGCGACACGCATCCGCTGAACAATCTGCGCGTGCTGAAGTACCTGAAGCACACCCTGGGCGTGGACGAAGACGCCAAGAACGCCTGGTACCGCCATTGGGTGCACCAGGGGCTGCAGGCCTTCGAGGCGCAATTGACGGCCTCGTCCGCCACCGGCCGCTATTGCCACGGCGACGCGCCCACCATCGCCGATATCTGCCTGGTGCCGCAGGTGGCCAACGCGCGTCGCCTGGAGTGCGATCTGTCCGCCATGCCCACGGTCGTGCGCATCGACGCGGCCTGCCGCGAGCTGCCGGGCTTCGATGCCGCCGCGCCGGGCAAGCAGCCCGACGCGGAGTAAGCGCGCGCGGATCAGCCGATCCGCACCGGTACGAAGATCTTGTCGTCGCCGCGCTGCACCAGCAGCGCGACCGTCTTGCCGGCCTTGGCGAGTTCCGCCTTGACCTGCTCGATGTCGCGCACAGGCACGCCGTTCAGCGACAACAGCACGTCGCCCGGCTGTATGCCGGCCTTGGCGGCAGGGCCGGCGGACTGCTCGATGAGCAGGCCCTCGGCGCCGGACTGGCGCTGCTCCTGCGGACTGAGCGGGCGCAACGCCAGGCCCAGCTGTCCGCGCTGGACTTCCCGGGTGTCGGACGACGCGGTCGCCTTGTCCTTCGGCACGCCGCCCAGCGTGGCGCTCAGTTCCTTGGGCGAGCCATTGCGCCAGACATCCAGCTTGAGCTTGTCGCCGGGCGAGGCCAGCGTGATCATCGACGCCAGGTCGCCGGACGACACGATGGTCTTGCCGTTGATCTGCCGCACGACATCGCCCGGCTGCAGGCCGGCGCGTTCGGCGGCGCTGCCCTTTTCGACGCTGGCGACCAGCGCGCCCGTCGGCGTTTCCAGCTTGAATGAATTGGCCAGGTCCTGATTCACTTCCTGCACCGTCACGCCCAGCCGCGCGTGCTGGACCTTGCCGTGTTCGAGGATCTGGTCCTTGATCTTGTAGGCCACGTCGATCGGGATGGAGAAGGACAGGCCCTGGAAGCCGCCCGTGCGGCTGTAGATCTGCGAATTGATGCCCACCACTTCGCCGCGATCATTGAACAGCGGTCCGCCCGAGTTGCCGGGGTTGACGGCCACGTCGGTCTGGATGAACGGCACCGAGGTGTCGTCCGGCAGCGAGCGGCCCTTGGCGCTGACGATGCCGGCGGTCGCCGTGTTTTCCAGCCCGTAGGGCGAGCCGATGGCCAGCACCCATTCGCCGACCTGCAACTGGTTGACATCGCCGGTCTTCACCACCGGCAGGTTCTTCGCCTCGATCTTGAGCACGGCCACATCGGTCTGCGGGTCGGCGCCCAGCACCTTGGCCTGGTATTCGCGGCGGTCTGTCAGCTTGACCGTGACTTCCTTGGCGTCCTGCACGACGTGGGCATTGGTCAGGATCAGGCCGTCGCTGCTGATGATGAAGCCCGAGCCCTCGCCGCGCATCGGCACCTCGCGCGCCGGCATGCGGCCGCGCGCGCCGGGGATCTGGCCGAAGAACTGGGCGAAGGGGTCGTCGTCGTCCATGGCCGAGACTTTGCGCGTGCCGCTGACGCTGATGTTGACCACGGCGGGGCCATAGTCGCGGGTGATCTGCGCGAAATTCGGCGGGCTGGATGGCGCTATGGGGGCGGACGCGGCGGGCGCCGGCGCGGCGACGGCCGGCGTCATCGCGCCCAGCGTAGCGGCGGCGCCCGCGCCGCCGATCGTGCCCGCGGCCAGCAGCGCCAGCGCCAGGCGAGAGGGTTTCAGTAGCGTGGTCTTCATGTCGGCTCCTGCGTTCATGTTGAAGGACATGGAGCCATGTTCGGGCTTGATGCTTAGGGGAATCTTAAGACTGGCGGGGCAGGGCCGGACGCCGTGGCGCGAGAGGGGTCAGGCGGCGGGAAAATCCACCCGCGCGCGCAAGCCCTGCCCGCCGGGCGTGTCTTCCAGGGCGATCGAGGCATGGTGGCCTTCGGCGATCGAGCGGGCGATCGCCAGGCCCAGGCCGCTGCCGTGCTGGCTGTTGCCCTCGGCGCGGTAGAAGCGGTCGAAGACGCGCGCGCGCTCTGCGGGCGCGATGCCGGGGCCCTGGTCGTCGACCGTGAGCGAGGCGCGGCCGTCCGGCGCGGTCAGGCCGAGGTCGATGCGCGAACCGGGCGGCGAATACTTGATCGCGTTGTCCAGCAGGTTGCGGACCAGCAGCACGAGATCGTCGCGATGGCCACGCACCTGAATCGGCGCGGGTGCATGCATGGCGAGCGAGATGGATTTCGCGTTGGCGTCCGGCAGCGTTTCGGACACGGCCTGCCGGACGACGTCGTCCAGGTCGACGCGGTCCGGCGCCGGGCGCTCGGCCGCGCCTTCATGGCGGGCCAGCGACAGCAACTGCTCGATCAGGCGGGTGGCGCGGTCGATGCCGGCCGTCAGGCGTTGCTCGGCCACGCGGCGGGACTCGGGATCGCCCGCGCGTTGCAAGGCTTGCGATTGCAGGCGCAGCGCCGCCAGCGGCGAGCGCAGCTCGTGCGCGGCATCGCCGACGAATTGCTTTTGCAGCGCGAAGGCGCCGCGCATGCGCTCCAGCAGCAGGTTCAGTTCCTGCAGCAGCGGGCGGATCTCGTCCGGCACGCCCTCGGTGCTGACGGGCGACAGGTCTTCGGGTTGGCGCGCGGCCACCTGCGCCCGCGCCCGTTTCACGGGCCGCAGCGACCAGCTGACCACGCACCAGATGACCAGCATCAGCAGTGGCGCGGCCGCGGCGATCGGCGCGATGGTGCGCAGCGCCAGGGAGCGCGCCATGTGGGTGCGCACGCCCATGTCCTGCGCCACCTGGATCACCTGGAATGGCGTGGCCAGCGAATAGACGCGGTAGGTGCTGCCTTCGACCTTGGCGTCGGAGAAGCCCAGCACGATCTGGTCCGGCAGCGGCTGCCGCGAACGGGAGTTGAAGACGCGCAGTCCGTCCGGCGTCCAGATCTGGATGATGAGATCGTCGGCGAAGGGCGTGCCGGCGCCGCGCGCATGCGTCGGTCCGGTGCTGAGCAGGCCGTCGCCGGTGCCCAGCGACAGCGCGGTCCGCTGCAGCAGCGAATCGAAGATGTCGTCGGCCTGCTGCAAGGTGCTGCGGTAGGCGATCGTGCCCTGCACCAGCGAGCCGACCACGATGGCGGCAAGCAGGAAGAACAGCAGCCTGGCCCGCAAGGAATAGCTAAGCGGAATGCTCATGTTTTGGGTATGACATAGCCGACGCCCCTGACGTTCTGGATCAGGTCCTGACCCAGCTTCTTGCGCAGGCCATGAATATATACCTCGACGGCGTTGCTGCTGACGCTGTCCTTCCAGCTGTAGAGCTTTTCCTCGAGCTGGGCGCGCGAATAGATCATGCCCGGGCGCGCGATCAGCGGTTCCAGCACGGCCCATTCGCGCGCGGTCAGCGTGACGGGCGCGCCGTTGACCGTGACTTCGCGCGATTGCGGGTCGATGCTCACGCCTTTGTGCTCATAGACGGGCTCGGCGCGTCCGGCGCTGCGCCGGATCAGCGCGCGCATGCGGGCCAGCAGCTCGTCCACGTCATAGGGTTTGACGATGTAGTCGTCCGCGCCCGCGTCCAGTCCCGCGATGCGGTCGCTGACGGCGTCGCGGGCGGTGGCGATCAGGACCGGCGTGCGGTCCTTGCGGGCGCGCAGTTCGCGCAGCAGCGTCAGGCCGTCGCGTCGGGGCAGGCCGAGGTCCAGCAGGATAAGGTCATAGGGGCCGGTGCGCAGGGCCAGGTCGGCGGCGTTGCCGTCCTTGACCCAGTCGACCGCGTAGTGTTCGGCGCGCAGGCAGTCGAGCACGCTTTCGCCGATCATGGTGTCGTCTTCGACGAGCAGGATGCGCATGGGCGGTGTGTGGCGGAAAGGAGTCCTGCAGATTGGATGTGGGGGATCGTGTCCGAGTTCCCCGCAGCGCGCTGGCTGCATTGTTGCGGCGTTTGGGAAAGGGAGGGCGGCGCTGTGGTGGCAACCCTTGGGCGGGTGGCGGCGCGGGTGAGCGCGCGCTGGCGGCGGTGCCGGACCCGCAAACGAAAAAAGCAGCCTGGCGGCTGCTTTTTCCTGGAATTCTGGTGCCGGCAATAGGAGTCGAACCTACGACCTTCGCATTACGAATGCGCTGCTCTACCAACTGAGCTATGCCGGCAAGACCATTTGCCCTGATGCCTTGGAATGACTCCCGTGGCGGGCAAAAAAATCTACTTGCTCTTTTGCTCTTCCCAGGATCGGGGTTTTTAGGGCCTGATCTGGAAAGACCGAAATCATATCAGAGTTTTTTTGCAATGGGAAACAAGAGACGCGTTTTCTGGCAAAAAAATCGGCGTTTGCATACTTCAAAATTTTCGTTCATAATCTCGTTTCTTAGCAGTTCCCCGATAGCTCAGTCGGTAGAGCGACGGACTGTTAATCCGCAGGTCGCTGGTTCGAGCCCAGCTCGGGGAGCCAAAGAATTTTGGGGCCACTCACGCAAGTGAGTGGCCCTTTTGGCTTTCCGGCACCAGTTTTCTGGTGCCCGTTTTCGATGCCCGGTTTTCATGTCCTGGGCTGCCTGCCGCTGTAGCGAGTGTGGTGCTGTGTGCGAGCGGTCCTTGCATCCACGACGCCAGTGGGGGCGGGGGGGGGGGGGGCCGGCAGTGGCCCGTCGTTGTGCGTTCCAAAAGGCTGTTTCTGGCTTGCGACGCGTCCCGCGTTTGCCGCATCATGGTCGCGGGCCGGCCCGGTCTTGCCTGTTTCCCATCTGGAGGCGGGCGGAGGCTTCCGGTGATTGAGTCCGGGTGTGAGAGCGGCGGATGCCGCGGGTGGAATCGAGGTTCATGGACGAAGAAAAACGCATCGGCGTGACCGTGCTGTCCGGGTTTCTGGGCAGCGGCAAGACGACGCTGCTCAACCGCCTGCTGCAGGAACCGGCCTATTCGGACGCGGTGGTGATCATCAACGAGTATGGCGACGTGGGCGTGGACCACCACCTGGTGCGCCTGGCCCAGGACAACATCATGCTGGTCGAAGGCGGCTGCCTGTGCTGCGCGGTCAGCGGCGCGGTGGTCGATGCGTTGCGGGACTTGTTCATGCTGGCATTGCGCCGGCAGATCAAGCCATTTCGCCGCGTGCTCATCGAGACCAGCGGCCTGGCCGACCCGGCGCCCGTGTTGTTCACGCTGAAGCACGATCGCTTCCTGGCCGAGCGCTATGCCTATCGCGGCGCCATCGTGGTCGTGGATGCGCAGCATGGCGCGGGGCAGTTGGCCGACCAGCCCGAGGCAGCCCGTCAGCTGGCCCTGGCGGACACCGTCGTGTTCAGCAAGGCCGACCTGGCAGAGGATGCCTCGTTGCAGGCCCTGCAACGGCAGGTCGAGGCCATCAATCCGGGTGCAAGGCGCTGCGTGCAGCGCCAGGACTCGCCACTGGTCGAGGCGCTGGCGGGCTGGCCGGATGCCGCGACGCGGCGGGCGGAGCTGTCGAACTGGTTGCGGGCGTTCGCGCAGCCGGTGGCGGGCAGGCATGGCATGGTGTCCAGCTTCAGCCTGACTCTGGATGCACCCATTGGTCGCGCGGCCTTCCTGGCGGGCATCTCGCTGGTCCAGGAGCGGTATGGGCAAGGCCTGTTGCGCCTGAAGGGCCTGGTCTGTTTCGAAGGCGAGACGCTGCCTTGTGAGGTGCACGGCGTGCATGGCGAGCTGTATCCCCTGCGGACGCTGCCGCAGTGGCCGTCGGACGAGCGGGTGTCCCGCCTGGTGTGTATCCTGCGCGGACCGGACGCGGCCGAGGTGCAGGCCTGCCTGCGGCGCGCCCTGGGCCAGTTGCCCGCATGAGACGGTCGGTGCGCGAATCGCGCCCTTTGCCGTATCGCATGTACGGAAAATGCATGGAAGTACGGTATAAACGGAACCGTCTTATGCACGATTCGAGACAATCATGGATCGCTTGAAAGCCATGCAGGTGTTTGTCGAGGTCGCCGACAGAGGGAGCTTGTCGGCGGCGGCCGTGCATTTGGACATGTCCAGGGCCATGGTGTCGCGATATCTGGCCGAAATGGAGCAGTGGGTTGGCGTGCGGCTGTTGCACCGCACGACCCGCCGGCTCAGCCTGACGCCCGCCGGCGCCGAAACGCTGCCGCGTTGCCGGCAGATGCTGGACATGGTGGGGGATCTGCGCAGCGCCGTATCCACGCCCGACGATACGCCCAAGGGGCTGTTGCGGATCACGACCAGCATGTCGTTCGGCTCGCGTCATCTGGCGGGCATCGTGGCGGATTACGTCAAGCTGCATCCGGGCACGTCGGTGGATCTGATGCTGGTCGAGCGCGCCGTCAATCTGGTCGAGGAGCGGGTGGATCTGGCAGTGCGCATCACCAATGACCTGGATCCCAATCTCATCGCCCGCAAGCTGGCCGTCTGTCGCTCGGTGGTGTGCGCCTCTCCGGATTATCTTGAGCGGGAAGGGGAGCCGGCCCGGATCGAAGACCTGTCCTTGCGCAACTGCCTGACGCATTCCTACTTCGGCAAGAGCCTCTGGCGCTTCGAGCGCGACGGCGAGCCTGTTGATGTGCCGGTCGATGGGAATATCAGCGCCAACGAGGTATCGGTTCTGTTGCGCGCCGCGCTGGAGGGGGCGGGGATCGCGATGCTGCCGACCTACTACGCAGCCGAATACATTGCGTCCGGCCAGTTGCGGGTCATTCTGCCCCAGGCCAGGCCGCAGGAATTGGGCATCTACGGCGTCTATGTGTCGCGCCGGCAGATGCCGCTGGTGCTGCGGTCCATGCTGGATTTTCTGGTGGAACGACTGGGACCGGCGCCTTGGGACAAGCCGGCCGGCGCTTGAGGGTCAGGTATATGGCGGTATAATTTGCCCGCCTGAGCGCCTTGCGCGGCGTGGTGGAACACGATTCCGGATCACGATTTGCGGCGGGGCCAATGTTCGCTAGGATATAGTCTTAGAAAACGTCCAAAAATCACGGGTGCGGCCAGATGGGTGGCCGTAGCGGCGCGGAACGGAATGCCGTCCGTGCGGAGGGAGCGCATCGGGAGTCCGGTTTTCGGCGCAGGATTTCGCCAGCCGTCCGATGCCTGACGTATCGGGTCCTTGATTATCGATCGCCGCGGCGTATGGCTCCGGATTGCCGGAGTGTCCGCAGGCTGCGTGGGCTTTATATGCCCGCTTTTCCGGAATTTGATTAAGCGTTTGCCGCAGCAGGGCTGCGCACACGCATTGCTCCAGCCCGAGTGTGCGGATATCCGGCATATCCGTCGTCAGCAGGGTGGCCGGGCGCCAAACAGGAATGTCTCTTGAGTATGTCGCAAACCTACGCAGTCATTCGCGGAGTCGCCGATCTGGCGGAGCGTTCCGCCGTGGCTGTCGCGGGGGTGTGTGTCTGCATCCGTGTCTGCATCCGCGCCTGCGTCCGTCTGATCTCGGTATCGCGAGCGCAAATGAAAAAGGCCCGGCAGATGCCAGGCCTTGATCAATTTGGTTGCGGGGGCAGGATTTGAACCTACGACCTTCGGGTTATGAGCCCGACGAGCTGCCAGACTGCTCCACCCCGCGTCTGAGAAAAGAATATTAGCCTTATTTTCCATCCAACGCAAGTTGGTCCACTTTGAATATGAATGTCGATGAACGATAGCGAGGCAATACGCGTCCTGGAAACCGCACTTCTGTGCGCCGTGCAGCCGATGCAACTGGCCGACATGCGCAAGCTGTTCGGCAACGATGAGGAATTCGACAACACCGCCTTGCGCGGGCTGTTGGAAACCTTGCAGGCCAATTGGGCCGACGGTGGCCTGGAACTGGTGCAGCTGGCCACGGGCTGGCGCTTTCAGAGCCGTCCTGAAATGCAGCGCTACCTGGAGCGGCTGAGTCCCGAGAAGCCGCCGAAGTACTCGCGCGCCGTTATGGAAACGCTGGCGATCGTCGCCTGGCGCCAGCCGGTGACGCGCGGTGATATCGAGGACATACGCGGCGTCACCGTGTCGTCCCAGATCGTCAAGGCGCTCGAGGATCGTGGCTGGATCGAAGTGATCGGCCATCGCGACGCGCCAGGGCGGCCCGCGCTGTTCGGCACGACCCGCCAGTTTCTGGATGACCTGGGACTGCGTGCGCTGGATGAGCTGCCTCCGCTGGAATCGGCGCAGGCTGCCGCGGCCCTGGCCGGGCTGGACCTGGGCGATGCGCAGCCGCTGGGCGAGGCGCCGGCCGAGGGCGAGGCTGCCGCTGCCGCAGAGGGCGATGCGCCGCAGGATGGGGCGGGCGTTCAGGCGGAACTCGACGTCGCGGGTGGTGACGCCGGCGACAGTATTCCGCAAGCGGAATTGTCTGTTCCGTCGTTGCCGGTTTCCGTGGCGGCGGACGATAGCGTAGAATCCTCGCTTTCGCGCGATGATGGCGACGCTGGTCTTGCGGACCAGCTGGCTGCAGGATCGCCGGCGGACGGTCTGTCCGGCGAGCCCGAACTTCCGGGCGCTGGCCATGCCGCCGCCTCCGCTGACGAGACATCCGGCGCCGGTCCTGAGCCCGATGCGCATGCCGATACCCTCGGCGCTGCGGTCGGCAATGATATTTCCAATACCGACGTGGAGTCCGCCGACGAGATCGCGGCGGATCATGCCGCCGGACATGCGGAATCGGCGAAATCGAATGACCTGAATGACACGGACGGCGTTGCGCCGCAAGGCGCTGCCGGACCTGAGCCGGAGGTTGGCCATGGGCCCGCCGCCCGGCCCTTGCAGGATGCTGCATCCGACGGCTCGCCCGATGGCGACGCCGCGGAACAAACCGATGCGGGCCGAGAGCCCGTGCCTCCTGATGATGATGAGCCTGCCGCCGGCAGGCCCTCCCAAGTTTGAAATTCGGAGCTGTCCCAGTGACAACGAATACAGCAATGCAGGACGACAATCCCCGTCCGGATGACGCCATTTCCGGCGCGCAGCCGGAAGCCTCCGCCGCTCGCGAGCCGGCTGCCGAAGGCGATGCCGCCCGTGGCCGCGGCCGCAAGTTGCGCACGCCGTTCCGCCGCCGTCGCGGCGATGCCGCCGCCGAACAGGCGCCGGCCGCGGAAGGTAAGGCCGCTGCTCCGTCCGCCCCGGTCGAGTCGCAGGATTCCCGTGGCGGCGAGCAGGAAGCCGAACAGGCGCTGTCCTATCTGGATACCGCCGACCGCATGGAGCAGCGGCTGGGCAAGTACCTGAACAGCGAAGCGGTCATGCCGAAGCTGCACAAGGTGCTGGCGGACGCCGGCATCGGCTCGCGCCGCGAGATGGAAGAGCTGATCGTGGCCGGCCGCGTGTCGGTCAATGGCGAGCCCGCCCACATCGGCCAGCGCGTTGCCCCGAATGACCAAGTGCGCGTGAACGGCAAGCCGATCATGCGCACCAATACCAAGAAGCCGCCGCGCGTGATCCTGTATCACAAGCCGGCCGGCGAGATCGTCAGCCACGACGATCCGGGCGGTCGCGCCAGCGTGTTCGCGCGCCTGCCCAAGCTGCGCACCGGCAAGTGGCTGTCGGTGGGGCGCCTGGACCTGAACACCGAGGGCCTGCTGATCTTCACGACCTCGGGCGACATGGCCAACCGCATCATGCACCCGCGCTACGGCACCGAGCGCGAGTACGCCGTGCGCGTGCTGGGCGAGATGGACGAAGCGCAGCGCCGCTCCCTGGTCGAGGGCATCGAGCTGGAAGACGGCCTGGCCGCGTTCGGCGCGCTGGACTATCTGGGCGGGGACGGCAGCAACCGCTGGTATCGCGTCACGCTGCAGGAAGGGCGCAACCGCGAGGTCCGCCGCATGTTCGAGGCCGTGGGCGTCACCGTCAGCCGGCTGATTCGCACCCGCTTCGGCGACATCGTGCTGCCGCGCACGCTGCGCCGCGGCCGCTGGGACGAACTGGATGCCTCGCTGGTCACGGCGCTGATGGTCCAGCTGGGTCTGTTGCGCGAAGACGACGATTCCAGCGGCGGCAACCGCCGCCGCTCCAAGCAGCCGCAATCGCATGACAGTGCCTTGCCTCCGGGTTTTGGCACCATGGACCGCAACGGCATGAACGGCGCGCGCATCGGCCGTCGCGGCAAGCTGCAAGGCGGCCGCCAGGGCAGCGCCGGCCAGGCCGCCGCTTGTCCCTCCGATCCGTTCGGCACCGGCCTGATGATCGCGGGCGGGTACGCCAATGGTCATCCGTTGGCGGGCGGTGGGAGCGTTGATGGCAACCGCAAGGGCGGCAAGCCTGGCGGTCGCGGCGCCGCGTCGGGCAACAAGGCCGGGGCCAGGGCGGGCGGCAAGCCCGCTGGCGGCAAATCTGGCGGCAAGCCGCGCGGCAATCGCGCGGCTGCATCCGCCGAGCAAGGCGCGCAAGCGGCCTACTCGCCGGCGGA